>JAYSCE010000472.1:0-3539 GCA_041915035.1 Xanthobacter sp. | reverse complement strand
CTGGCGGCGGGTGCGGCGGCGGGTCTGGCGGCGGCGTTCAACGCGCCGCTGGCGGCCATCCTGTTCGTGATCGAGGAGACGCGGCGGCAGTTTCCCTATGGGCTGCGGACCTATAGCGCGGTCATCATCTGCTCGGTGGCGAGCGCCATCGTCGCCCAGGTCGTGGGCGGCACCGAGCCGGACATGCAGATGGACGTGTCCGCTGTTCCGCTGCACCTTCTGCCAGCCTTCATCGGGCTTGGCGCGGTGCTCGGGGTGGTGGGCATCGCTTTCAACGCAGCACTGGTCTTTTCGCTGGATGCCGCACGGGGACTGGCCTTGAAGGTCTCGCCCTATGTCCTGCCGGTGGTGGTGGGCGCGGCGGTGGGGCCGCTCCTGGTGCTGCGGCCGGAGGCGACGTTTGGCGGGGAGCTGCTGGCGGTGTCCTTGCCGGGCATGGGGCTGCCGGCGCTGACCCTGGCGGGGATCGTGGTGATCCGGTTCGCCATGACCATGGCGAGCTATTCCACCGGCATTCCCGGCGGCATCTTCGCCCCCATCCTGGCCTTGGCGACGGCGGTGGGCGTCTTGTTCGCGACCTTGCTGGGAAGCCTCTTTCCCCTTCCACCCCAGATGCTTGCGGCCTGCGGGATCGCCGCCATGGGCGGGCTGTTCTCGGCCACCGTGCGCGCGCCGCTGGTTGGCATGGTGCTGGTGGCGGAGCTGACCGGGGCTTATGACCTCCTGGTGCCGACTATTCTCACCTGCGTCACCGCAAACCTTGTGGCAGAAGGACTTGGCGGCAAGCCGATCTACGAGGTGCTGCTCGACCGCACCCTCCGCCTCGCCGGAATGCCCCGCCCGCCCGAGCCGGAACAGGAGGCCATCGGCGGCTGGGACGAGCGGGAGCGGCGACCGCAATAGGCATTGGAATCGACAGGTCCAGGGGACGCCCATGGCGCTGCGGCAGATCGTGAAGTTTCCGGACCCGCGGCTGCGGCAGCCGGCAGCGCCGGTGACGGCGTTCGACGCGACGCTCGCGACCCTCGCCGTGGACCTCCTCGATACGATGCGGGCCGCGCCGGGCATCGGCATCACCGCGCCTCATGTGGGGGTGCTTGCACGGGTGGTGGTCCTGGAGCTTTCCCAAGAGGAAGGCCCGCGCACCTACATCAATCCCGAGATCGTCTGGTCGTCCCCCGAAACCATCCGCCACGCGGAAGGCAGCGTCTCCATGCCCGGTGCCGTGGAGGAGGTGGAGCGTCAGGCGCGCGTGCGGGTGCGTTATCAGGATCTCTCCGGCGCCATCGCCGAGGAGGAGGCCGAGGGTCTGAGGGCCGTCTGCCATCAGCACGAGTGCGACCAGCTCGACGGCATCTTCTGGCTACAGCGCCTGTCCCGCCTGAAACGCGACCGGGTGGTCCGCAAATACGAGAAGGCACAACGCGCGCCCGCCCCCTGAGGCGGAATGCGGGCAGCCCGCGCAAAGCTTGTGCTTGCGCATCACCCACCCATGCGCTCACTCTTGCCGGGCAAGGACGTTCCGGGCGTTGCGGCCCGGAGCGGAGAACGGCCGGAAGTCGGGCCGGAAAATGCGGGCGCGGTGGGGCGGATGGCGTTTCGCGGGCGAATCGGGGGTGAGCTGGCGCGCCTGCAGCGGCCGGCGCTGCCGGCAGCCATTCACCTTGCCGCCTTTTTCCTGGTGACCGTTTTCCTCGCGCCCGCGGCTCAGGCCGCCCCGGCCGGCACCAGGGACGAGCCCATCAAGCTTCAGGTGGTCGGCGGGCTCGGCGGCGTCACCCAGTTCACCCGGCTGGAGCAGCCGTTCTGGGAGCGCGAGATCACCGAGCGCACCGGCGGGCGGCTGGTGGCCACCATCACGCCCAACAACGGCGGTGGCCTGCGCGGGCAGGAGATGCTGCAGCTCATGCAACTCGGCGTGGTGCCGTTCGGCACCGGCCTTCTTTCGGTGGTCTCGGCGGAGGAACCGGAGCTCAACGCCGTCGACCTGCCCATCCTCAACCCGGACATGGCGACCCTGAAGAAGACGGTCGCCGCCTTCCGCGCGCATCTCGCCACCCTGCTGCGCGACCGGTGGGACATCGAGATGCTCGCCATCTATGCCTATCCGGCGCAGGTCCTGTTCTGCCGCAGCGCCTTCCACGGCCTCGACGACATCGCCGGACGCCGGGTCCGCACCTCGTCGGTGGCCCAGTCCGACCTGATGAAGGCGCTGGGGGCCATTCCCGTCGTGGTGCCGTTCGCGGATGTGGTGGATGCGGTGCGGCAGGGGGTGGTGGACTGCGCCATCACCGGCACCCTCAGCGGCTACGAGATCGGCCTCGGCGACGTCACCACGCACGTCCACGGCATGGCCATCAGCTGGGGCCTCTCCTTTTTCGGCGCCAACGTCAACGCCTGGCAGGCGCTGCCCGAGGACGTGCGGGAGCAGATCCGCGCCGGCCTCGCCGGGCTGGAAGATCGCATCTGGCAGCAGGCCGAAGCCGACACCGCCCGCGGGCTCGACTGCAACACCGGCGCGGCGGCCTGCGGCCGGCCGCAGGCCCGGCGGCTGACGGTGGTCCCGCAGTCCGAGGCCGACACCGCCCGCCGCCTCCGCCTCTTGTCCGGAACCATCCTGCCGCGCTGGATCGAGCGGTGCGGCGCGGCTTGCGCCAACGCCTGGAACGCCTATCTTGCGCAACTGCACGCGACGACCGCCAAAACCGAGTGATTGCAACCGGCCGGATCATCCGGACGGACAAGGTTCCCCCCGCGTCCCCGCGGCGCCCTCAAGCCTGGCCAATGACGCCGTTCCATGATCTGGCACCGCCTCAAGCTGTCCGTCATTGCCGGAACCGTCGTGATCTTGGCCCTGCTGGGGATCGGGACGGCGCTGCTCGCCCATCGCAGCTTCGACGCAGCGCAGCTTGCCGCCGAAACCGACATCGAGCGCTCCGCACAGGGCGTGGAGAATGCGCTCAACCGCCAGCTCCTCCAGATCCACGGCGCGCTCGCCACCATGCGCCCACTGTTCGCCGCCGCCGGGCTCACGCCCACCTCGCCGGGCGCCAGCGAATTGCTGCGCGGGCTGAACCTGCAGACCATCGCTTTCCGCGACCTGATGCTGGTGGCGCCCGATGGCGCCATCCTCGCCTCCGCCCGCCCGCGCGGCGTGCTGCGCTCTCTACCCCTTGCCTCACAGATCAGCGGCCTCGAGCCCGCCGCCATGATCGGGCCACTGCAGAACCCGGTGACCGGGGACTGGTCGCTCTATGCCGCCCGGGCCGTGCCGGGCTGGGGCGGCGTGGTGGCCGTCGCCGACGTCCCCATTCTCTCGCTCATGAAGATCCTGGCCGACACCGGCCTTGCCCCCGGCACCCGCATCCGCATCGAACGGCCGAACGGCCAGCTCGTCGCCTCCCAGCCCCATGACGAACTCGCCATCGGGGAGTGGCGGCACGGGGCGCTGGGAACGCGCCCCCCGGATGGCAAGGCCTTCGTGGCCACCAGCGACGCGGGCCAGCCGGAACTCGCCGTGGTGCGCGCCTCCCTGCCCG
>JAYSCE010000471.1:0-3548 GCA_041915035.1 Xanthobacter sp. | reverse complement strand
CGCGCGGTGAAGCTGTCGCTGGGCGACGGCAAGATGGTTCTGTCCGTCACCAACCCCGATTCGGGCAGCGCCACCGAGGAGCTGGAGGTGGACTACACCGCCGAGCCCCTCGATATCGGCTTCAACTCCCGCTATCTGCTGGACATCACCTCCCAGCTCGAAGGCGACACGGCGGAACTTAAGCTCGCCGATCCCGGCTCGCCCACGCTGGTGCGCGATTCCACCAAGACGGATGCGCTCTACGTCCTCATGCCAATGCGGGTGTGAGGCCATGGGGCTGGCCCGGCACGCCTGACGCCGCGGCGATCGTGACACCATGCCCCACGCCGCCATCCTGAAGCTGTCGCTCACCGGCTTCCGCTCCTATCCGGCGGCGCAGGTCGCGGTGGAGGCGCGCGCCATCGTGCTCACCGGGCCGAACGGTGCCGGCAAGACCAACATCCTCGAAGCCCTGTCCTTCCTCTCCCCCGGCCGCGGCCTGCGCCGGGCGCAGCTCATCGACGTGGGCCACCGCCCACCCGGAGCGCACCCGCCGGACGCAACCGGCGAACCCTGGGCGGTCTCCGCCTTTGTCGAAGGCGCCCTCGGCGAGGTGCGCCTCGGCACCGGCTACGATCCGGCGCAGGAGGGGGGCCAGCGGCGCTGCCGTGTCGACGGCGAGGCTGTGCCCTCAGCCAATGCCTTCCTCGATCATCTCAAGGTGCTCTGGCTGACGCCGGAGATGGACGGCCTGTTCCTCGGCCCGCCCGGCGACCGCCGCCGCTATCTCGACCGGCTGGTGCTGGCGGTGGATGCGTCCCACGGCACGCGGGTCAACGGGCTGGAGCGCGCGCTGCGCTCCCGCAACCGGCTGCTGGAGGAGAACGGCTCGGCCCGCTTCCTCGATGCGGTGGAGCACGAGGTGGCCGAGCTGGCGGTGGCGGTGGCCGCCGCGCGGCTGGAGACGGTGGCGCGCCTCTCGGCGGAGATCGCCGCCCATCGCGACGAGGCCTCGCCCTTCCCCTTCGCGGAGATCGCCCTCGACGGCGCGGTGGAGCGTCTCATCGCCCAGCATCCGGCGCTGGAGGTGGAGGACCGCTACCGGGCGCTGCTGCGCGACAATCGCCCGCGGGACCGCGCCGCCGGGCGCACGCTGGAAGGCCCCCACCTCACCGATTTGTCGGTGAGCCATGGCGAGAAGCGCCTGCCCGCCGCGCGCTGCTCCACCGGCGAGCAAAAATCCCTGCTGATCGGCCTCACTCTGTCCCACGCCCGGCTGGTGGGGAGCATGCAGGGCCTCTCCCCCCTGCTGCTGCTGGATGACGTTGTGGCCTATCTCGATTCGGAGCGGCGCGCCGGCCTGTTCGAGGCGCTCGCGCGGCTCGGCGCGCAGGTGTGGATGACGGGGGCCGATCCCTCCGCATTCGCGGCGCTGGAGACGGCGGCGCGCTTCACCGTCGCACCGGGCGCGATCACGCGGGCCTGAACTTTCGACAAGCTTGGCGGATGCCCGGGAGAGTCCTAAAAGAGGGTATGTCGATCCGTCCCGCCACCCCGTCCGATATCCCCGCCATCACCGCCATCTATGACGAGGCGGTCCGCAATGGCACCGCCTCCTTCGAGCTGGAACCGCCGGGTCCCGAGGAGATGGCCCGCCGCCAGGCCGCGCTCATGGAGGGCGGCTATCCCTATCTGGTGCTGGAAGAGGACGGGAAGGTGCTGGGCTATGCCTATGCCAGCGCCTTCCGGCCGCGCGTCGCCTATCGCTACACGGTGGAGAATTCCATCTACGTGGACGAGGCGGCCCGGGGCCAGAAGGTCGGCCGGCGACTGCTCGAGGCCCTGATCGCGGAATGCGAGGCGCTGGGCTTCCGCCAGATGGTGGCGGTGATCGGCGACAGCGGCAATGCCGGCTCCATCGCGCTGCACCGCGCCTGCGGCTTCGGCTCCATCGGCACCCTGCCGGGCCCCCGCCGCCAGTTGGGCCGGGGGGTGGGTACGGGCCAGATTGAGCGCGCCCCGGGCGGGGGGGCGGGCCCCCATCCCCCCGGCGCCCCCCACCGCAAGGGGTGTGGGGCGCGGGTAATCAGCGTGCCGGCGCCGTGGTCGGTGAGCAGCTCCAGCAGCACGGCGTGGGGCACCTTGCCGTCGAGGATCACGACGCCCTCCACGCCCTTTTCCAGCGCGTAGATGCACGTCTCCACCTTGGGGATCATGCCCCCCGAGATGGTGCCGTCCGCGATCAGCGCATGGGCCTCCGCGATGGTGAGCTTCGGGATCAGTTGCTTGTTCTTGTCGAGCACGCCCGGCACGTCGGTGAGCAGCAGGAAGCGCTTGGCACCGAGTGCGCCGGCGATGGCGCCGGCGAAGGTGTCGGCGTTGACGTTGTAGGTGCCGCCGTCCACCGCCGCCGCCACAGGGGCGAGCACGGGAATGAGCTCGCGCCCGAGGATCTGGTCGAGCACGGTGGTGTCCACGGTGTCGGGCTCGCCGACGAAGCCGAGGTCCACCTCCTGGGCATCATCACCGGAAGAGACCACCACACGGTTCGCCTTGCGGGCGCGCACCATGTTGCCGTCCTTGCCGCACAGGCCAATGGCCTTGCCGCCCGCCTCGTTGATGAAGCCGACGATCTGCTTGTTGATGGAGCCGGCCAGCACCATCTCGACGATCTCGACCGTCGCCTTGTCGGTGATGCGCAGGCCGGCCGCGAATTCCGACTTGATGCCGAGCTTGCTGAGCATGGCGCCGATCTGCGGGCCGCCGCCGTGGACCACAACCGGGTTGATGCCCGACTGCTCCATGAGCACGATGTCGGAGGCGAAGGTGCGTGCGACGTCCTCGCTTCCCATGGCGTGGCCGCCGTATTTCACCACCACGATCGCATCGTCATAGCGCTGCATGTGCGGCAGCGCCCGCGCCAGCACTTCGGCCTCGTGCTGGGCTTCCGACACGGACTGGGACTTCGGCTCGGTCATGGGGGGCTCGCAGGTGGATGCTCGCGGGGCCGCAGCGGAGACCGCCGGGCGGCGCCCTTCTAGCGGTTTCCCTTGAGCGGTGAAAGCCCGGCAGCCCGCCGGCCGCCGGGCGGCGCTGCGAAAATCTCCCCGACCGGGCTTCCTTCCCTCGCGAAAAGGTGATGAGAAGCAGGCCCGACCGACACAATGGCGGCGTCAACTCCCGTCACCCGTTCGCCCGCCACAGCCCGCCCCGCCGCTGCTCCAGCCGTCGCCAGAGAGACCCGGCCTTCATGACCCCCCCGATTCTGCCCGCCACGCATCCCACGAGTGCCACCGCGCACGCCCATCACCCCCCGGAGCGCCGGCCCCACGATCTGCGCCCCTCGCAGATCCTGCTGCTGTTCGTGGCGTGCCTCGGCCTTGTCTCCATCCCGATCCTCACCCATCCGATCCCGCCGCTGTCGGACTACGTGAACCATCTCGCCCGGATGCACGTGATCGCCTCGATCCCGCAGGATCAGGACCTCGCGCGCTTCTACACGCTGAAATGGTCCATCCTGCCGAACCTGATGATGGACCTCGTGGTCCCGGTCATTGACAGGGTGGTGG
>JAYSCE010000470.1:0-3559 GCA_041915035.1 Xanthobacter sp. | reverse complement strand
CCGCCACCTGCATCCCCTGGAAGCCCGAGCGTGCCGCATCCAGAAGCAGCCGGCGGGCGTCCTCGGACGGCGCGAAACCGGAGAGGCGGACCTGGTCCGGGCTGCGCTCGATCTGCCAGGTAAATGGCGACGCCCGGGGCGGCTCGACTGCGAAGCGAACGATCTGGAATCCCTCCGGCGGCTGCCGCCGCAGCGTGAGGAGGATATCGAAGGCGGTGAAACTCGGCGCCACGCCCTCGACCGAGATGGTCGCATCTGAGAGCGTCACCCGTCCCTCGGGAAGCTGGGCCAGCGCCGAGCCGGCGAAGCGCACCGCCCGCATCCAGAGCTCGGTGCTCGGCGCGCCCTCAGCGAGGAGCGTGTCGTCCTTGATGCCGATGCCCGGCACGGTCGAGGACAGGGCCTTTGCCACCTCGGACCGCGCGTCGGCAGAGGGCACGTAGCCGCTGAGCCGCAGCACCGTGCCATCGCGCACCGCGGACCACAGGAACGGCGCGGCGACAGGCGGGCGCACCTCGAACCGCGCCAGCACCATCCCACCGGGCAGCGGGCCGTGCAGGGTCTGGGCCAGTTCGTCATAGCTCGCGAGGTCCCGGGCCCGCCCTTCCAACGCGATCGCACCGTCGGACAGCGTGAGACGGCCGGAGGGCAGGCGCTTCAGCTGCCCGAGACCAAAAATGACCAGCGACGCAAAATCGCCGGGCGGCGCGCCGCGCGCTCGCACCAGCCGGTTCTGGCCGGTCACCTGGTCGCCGCCGCTGCGGGCCGCAGCCACGATCCGCGTGAGCGCGTCGGCGGAGGGTACATATCCGTCGAGAGCGATGGTGCGGCCGTCCTTGACCGCGCTGAAGGTGAACGGATGCCGTTCCGGGAGCAGGGTAGTTGCGTCGTGAACCGCACGAACGCCAAACAGGCCTTCCAACGAGGCGCGCACCTTGGCGCGGGCCTCCTCGGCCAGGGCCTCGCCCTCCATGGTGGCATCGCGACCCTTAAAATGCGCGGAAGCCCAGGACTCGCCGGTGCGGGCGAGAACGTCCCGTGCGGCCGAATCGAGATCGGCCTCGATCGGGCCACGACCGGAGAGGACGGCGAAGACCGTGAGCACGCCGAGGGCTGCAAGGCCGAGGAGCAGCGGCCACAGGCGCCGCCAGCCGTTGCCCCAGCGTGGGCCGGCCGCCTTTAGGCCACCCTCGCTCGCCCGATTTGCCTCGACTTGCCGCACCACGCGTACCCCGCTGTCCGCCCCGCTCCCAGGCAGCCGAAAGGGACTTGAGCATAATTCGCCGCCGCTCCGGAAGCCTCGCGAGAGAAGACGGCGGCAGAGGGGCGCGACGGCCCGTCCCCGGACGTTCAGAAATCGCGGGAAATGAACAGCAGAACCTGCTGAGCTCCAACCGAAGCCAGCCCCGGCGCGAAGGCCGTGGACCGGTAGTTCGTCGCGGCGTTGCTGTTGTAATCATATTGCAGGGCGATGGTGAATTGTTTCACCGGCGCAAAGGCCACATAGCCGCCGACGTTGACGTTCGTGCCACCGGAAGCGCCATAGGCCGCCTGAACACCGGTATTGTTAAAGTCATATGCTGCATAACCGCCGAACAGGGCTGAGCTCCATCGCTCGCTCCAATTGTGCAGGAGCGAGGCGGTGATGTTCCAGCCCGACACCTTGCGGATGCCGCCGGCACCGATGAAAGCATCCGGTGGATCATAGGCTCCGGAGGGGTCCTGCAGGCCGAGATAAGACGTGGCTCCGTTCGTCCAGGCCGATTGGAGATAGAGCGTATCCCCCTCGCCCAGCGCCGGAAGATTGAACATTACGCCGGCCTGCAGCGCATAGCCCCAGCCGCCGCCGACCGTGGCCAGAGGCGTCTGGAGCCAGGTGGCACTGACCTGATGCAGCGCGCCGGACAACTGGAGCGTCCCCCAGGCGGCCTGATACTTCAGGTTCGCCACCATGTCCGGAGCCTTCACTCCGGATTGGAAGTCAGCCGCGCCAAAGAGGCCGGGATCGCGCGCGAGGATCCCGCTCTGGCGATCGGCAGCGTCCTCAAGGGCCAGCGTGGTGCTGAGATTCCTGGAGAATTCGTAGGTGTAGGCGAAGAGATTCAGTCGCGTATCGTCCCCGATGGTGGCGGGGTCGGTGCCGAGAACGTTGGCGTTGCCGTAGAAATCGAAGAAGGACTGGGTGTGGCCGACGGTGAAGCCCGCGAACTGCACGAAGACGTCGTGAGGGTCGAGCTGCGCAGGCTTCGAGCCGGTCGGGGTGTTTGGTCCATCCGACCACGGATCGGACGTACGCCACCGATAACGCGTTTCGAAATAGCTGCGAACAGTGCCGTAATCGGTGTCAGTGCGCGCATCGACGATCAGCGCACCGGTGGCAATGGAATATGTCTTGTCGTTTTGCGGCGGGTAGGCGGTATAGCTATTGTAATAGCCCTCAACCCAAAGGTATCCGCCGATGCGCAGGCAGGTATCCGTTCCCGGGATGAAGACAAATCCGGGGCCTTGGGCGGTGCAGACCCGCATGCGGCCATCGCCGGGCGCCACCGAAGGAAGGTCTGCGGCGACAGAGACCGCACCCAGAAGCATCACGAGACAGGCGCCCATCCCCGCCGGGGTGAGACAGCGCCGGCGAAGCATCTCGATTGCCGACGAAACCAGCATTGGCCCCTCGATCGCCGACCCTTCCGAAGCGCGCTCCGCACCTCTGTGCCGCGCCAGTATCCGCCGCTCCTGCCGGCGCACAAGACGTCAAAAGGCCTGATGCGAAGATCCGCCCCAGGCGCCGAGGTGGGGCGTGTTCGCAGACAGACCGGAGCCCGCAGCCCGAAGCTTTCCAGGATCACAGACAAAGAAAAACCCCGGTGGTTGCCCACCGGGGTTTCTCGTCAGATCGCGAGGATCAGAAGTTGCGCTGCACGCGGATGCCGCCCGACCAGATGTCGGTGGAGCCGCCCACGAGCGAGCCGATCGTGCCGCCCGCAGCGTTGACCGCAGCGTACTGGCCGAGCGGCACAGAACCGTCGACCTTGGTGTACAGAACTTCGGCGCCGATATCGAGGTTCTTAACCGGCGACCAGATGGTGTTCACACCAAGCTGCCACATGTTGAAGTCCTGGGCGGCGACGATGTTGGTCGGCACCGAGTAGGACAGGTAGCCGGCGTAGAGCGCCGAGCGCAGGCCGGGGGTCCAGTAGTGACGGAACTGACCCTGGATGGCCCAGCCGGTGGTGAGCGAAGGCTGACCGAAGAGGTCGGCCACGGCGTCAGCCACGGTGTAGAAGGCGCCCGAAGCGGTGAGCGCGCCGCCGATCTGCTTGAGATCGATGGAGCCCACAGAGTTCGCGCGGCCCTGCGAGGTGCCGGACAGGCCGATGTAGGACACGGCGCCCTGCTCGTAGCCAGCCTGCAGGAACAGGCTATCGCCAGCGGCGAGCATCGGCAGGTTGAACTCGGCGCTGCCGCCGATGGCCCAGCCCCACTGGCTGGTGGTGCCCATGCCCGGGTAGAAGCCGTTGTACAGAGCGAGGGTGGTCACGACCTGATGCAGGGCACCAGA
>JAYSCE010000469.1:0-3568 GCA_041915035.1 Xanthobacter sp. | reverse complement strand
CACAACGCCCGCTATTACCACCAGTCCTATGCCGTCATCGCCCAGTCCCCCATCGCCGACGAACGCCCGGCGCGGCTCTCATCTGTGCTGCGGGCGGTGGAGGCGGAGGTGGCGCGCGGCGCCTACCGCCCGCTGGTGGCGACACGCTTCCCGGTGTCGCGGGCGGCGGAGGCCATGCGCCTGTTCGCCAAGGCGCAGCACATCGGCAAGGTGGTGCTCACCTTCGACGAGCCGGAGGTGGAGGTCGAGATCGACCTCGCCCAGCCCATGCAGCTTTCCAAGGACGCGAGCTATCTCGTCACTGGCGGCCTGCGCGGCTTCGGCGTCGCGGTGGCGGACTATCTGAGCCGCGCCGGCGCCGGGCGTCTGCTCCTCGCCGGCCGCAACGGCACGCCGGATGAAGACGCGGCGCCGGTCATCGAAGCCATCATCGCGCGCGGCACCGAAGTGGTGCCCCTCGCCCTCGATGTCACCGATCCGGAAGCGGTGGAGGCGGTGATCGCCGCGCACGCCGCGTCCGACAAGCCGCTGAAGGGCATCGTCCACGGCGCTGCGGTGATCGAGGACGGCTTCCTCGCCCAGCTCGATGCGGCGCAGATCAGCCGCGTCATCCGCCCCAAGGTGGGCGGCGCCTGGAGCCTGCACCGCGCCGTGCAGAAGCACAGCATGGCGCTGGATTTCTTCGTCAGCTTCTCCTCGCTGGCGCAGGTCATCGGCAGCCCGGGGCAGGCCAACTACACGGCCGCCAACGCCTTCCTCAATGCGCTCGGTTCGTTTCGCAAGGGGCGGGGCGTGGCCGGCTCGTCGGTGGCGTGGGGCTCCATCGCCGGCTCGGGCTTCGTCGCCCGCTCCGAGGCGCTGGGCAATTATCTCGAAAGCATCGGCATGAAGCCGGTGCCGGACACGGAGGCGGCCGCTTCCCTCGGCACCCTCCTGAGGGCGGAGGAGGAGAACCCGGCGTTCGCCCGCGCCGACTGGTCCGCCATCGCCCGCGCGCTTGCTCGCACCGCCGCGACGGGCCGGGTGAAGCCGCTGCTGGCGCAGCGGTCCGCTGGCCGCTCCCGCATCCAGGCCGATCTCCTCGCCGCTCCCCGCGAGCAGTGGGAGGCCATGCTCGCCGATCTTATCCGTGGCGAGGTGGCGAAGGTGTTGAAGGTGGCCGCCGCCGACATCCCGCCCGACCGGCGGCTGTCGGAATTGGGGCTTGATTCCCTCTCCTCCTTCGAATTGAAGAACCGCATCGAGGCCCATGTGGATGTGAACATCCCGGTGGCCAAGTTCCTGCAAACCCCCACCATCACCGGCCTCTCCGGCGTGGTGGCCGCCACCTTCGAGGCGGCGCAGAAGGCCCGCGCGGCGAGCGCGGAGGCCCTCGCGGCGGGCGGGGAGGGGGCGGCCGGAAGTGCCGGCCCGCTCTCCTTCCGGCCGCTGGTGCGGCAGGAGGCGCTGCTGGCCCTCGCCACCCGGCCCATGACCACGCAACAGGTGCGCGGCGCGCTGGAGGTGGCGGCCTCCCGCGCCGTTCCGGCCGGGCTCGCCTTCGAGGCGTTGGCACAAGCGCTGGCGGACCTCACGGCGGCGCTGGACGCTTTGCGCCTCACCGCCACCGAGACCGGCGCCATCGTGCTGAACGGCGCACCGGATCTTGAATGGGTCGCCTCCGCCCAAGCCCTCGCGCCGGTGACGCAGCCGGGGCCGCTGTGGCGCTTCGGCATCTCCAAGGGGGACGATGGCGCTCTGACGCTCCACGCCCGTGCCCACCGCGCGGCGGCGGATGCGCTCTCGCCCCACCTCGCCCTCGCCGCCCTCGTGGCGGCGGTGGAAACGGTCCCCGCGCCCGGTGCGCCCTTCACCGTTTTCGCGGCCGAGGGCCGCCCGGCCGATGGATCGCCGGAGCAGGGGCGCCATCTCGCCTTCTGGAAGGAAGTGTTGCGCGCCGTGCCGCCCGCGCTCAAGACCGGCGTGCGTTCGCTGGCGTTGGCTCCGGCCGGCTTCGGCATCAATCGTGGGCCGGTGGGGCGCCTCACTGCCCGCATCGCCATGCCCGGCTTCGCCGCATTGCCGGCGGCCGAGCAGGAGGCGCTGCTGGTCTCCGCCCTCGCCCGAACCCTCGCCACCCGGCATGGCGCGACGGCGCTCGTCCTCGAGTGCCACGACCCGGTGCGGCACGACGGGCTGATCGGCCCGGTCTCCACCTCCGTGCCGCTGCTGCTGGACCGGCTGTGCGAAGCCGACCGGCTCGTGCGCCGCACCCGCCAGCGCCTCGCCATGGCCCGCGATCATCGCGCTATCGACACGGCGGCGCTGGAGGCCACCCTCGGCGGCAAGCTCAATGCGGCCGGGGCGGCGCTTCGGCAACTGGGCTTCTCCTATCTCGACGCGACGTCCGTCTCGGCGCTCGCGGCGCTGGGCATCGCCGATCCGCTGGCCGCTCTGGCCGATCCGTTCAACGAACTGCGGCTCGATGCGGCGGCGGAGGGCGATGGCGTGCGCCTCGTCCTCGCCCTCGATACGGCTGCCTTCGACGCGGGAGCCGCGCGCCCCTTCCTCGATGCCTTCGCCACCACGCTGGAAGCCCTCGGCGCCACCGTCTCCGCCGCCGCATGGCATGCGCCCGCCGAGGCCCTGAGGCGCACCGCCGCCGCCGCGCCTGAGCCGGTGGCGCCCGCCTCCACCGCGGCGCATGTGAGCGGCGAGCGGGAGGTGCCCCTCTCGCTCAAGCAGGGGCTGCTGCTGCGCTCCTTCCTGAAGCCCGAGACAGGACATGCCTGCCGTGCGGCCTGGACGGTCAACCGCGCCTTCCGCATCTCCCCGCGCATGGACATCGAGCGGCTGCGCCGCGCGCTCAGGCTGGTGGAGGAGCGGCAGGAGGCGCTGCGCTCGCGCTTCGTCGTCGGCGACGACGGCCGCCCGCGCGTCTTCATCCTGCCCCCCGGCGAGCCGTCGCTGGTGGTGGAGGACATGCCCGACGCCACAGAGGCGCAGATGGAGGCCCGTGTCTTCGAGCTGATCGGCGACGCCATGGACCCCTTCACCAACCCGCCCTATCGCATCACCGTCCTGCGCTGCGGGCCGGAGGGCGACGTGGTGGTGGCGCACGGGCACCATACGGTGTTCGACGGCTGGTCCCTCGGCCTGTTCGTGGAAGAGCTGTTCCAGGCCTTCCTCGGCATCCCCCTGCCGCCGCCTGAGATGGACGTCGCGACCTACGTGAACACGTTCGAGCGGGCCACCGACCCGGTCTTCATGGCCGAGCGCGATGCCTATCTGCGCAGCCTCTATGCGGTGGACCCGCCGCCGGTGCCGCACTTCGGCCGCCGGGCCAAGGGCCTCACGCCGAACTTCGACCTCACCCAGGGCGGGCCGGCGGGCGAGATGTACGCCTTCCTCAGCGCCGACGGGCAGCAGCGGCTCCAGGCCCGCGCCCGGGCGGCCGGCGTCACCGAGACGGCGCTGCTCATCGCGGCCGTCGGCCAGTCGGTGGCGGCGCTGGGCGGGGTGGACGACGTGATGCTGAACGTGCCCGCCGCCATGCGAACGGACCGGCGGCTCAACGGCTTCATCACCT
>JAYSCE010000468.1:0-3573 GCA_041915035.1 Xanthobacter sp. | reverse complement strand
ACTTGGCGGGATCGGCAAGGGTGATGTCGAGCGCCTTGCTGAGGCGCGCCATCAGCAACTGGTAGTCGCCCTGCGAGGCGCCGCCGTCGATGCGGATGAGCGCGCCGTTCTTCGCCTCGATGTCCGCGGTGTGGCAGGCGGCGCAGGTGAGCCCCACCATGGGGCCGAGCGCGCCCGGCGCGGGGCGCGGGTCCTTCACGAAGCCGATGGGCAGGCCGTCCGGATTGAGCGCCGAAGGTCCGTCCGCGGGCAGGAAGCCCATCTCCGCCACATGGGCGGGGTCGAGGAACAGCTTGTCGGAGAGCGGCTGCTCCAGCGCCCGCAGCATGGCGTAGGGCATAAGCTGGGAGCCCTGGGAGGTGAAATAGAATTTCTCGCGCAGCTCGGGCGACCAGCCCTGGTCGAGGGCCTGCGCCTTGCCCGGCTCGGCCGGCGCCTCGTTGCGCGACATGATGGCGTCGGTGAGGGCGGCGAGCCCCAGGAACACGATGACCCCCGCCCCGACGACCAGACCCTTGCGCCCCACCATTCTTCCCCCCGGAAATATGCTCGATCCTGCCGGCGAACGCCCGTTTCAACCCCTCACGCATGAGCGGCCGCGCCATCTCGGGCGCGGCCGTATGATGATCACGCGCCATGAATGCGCGATGAACCAATGCGCGGTGACGCGTCAGACCAGCGAGAGGTCCAGGCTCTCGCGCAGCCGGGCGACCAGTTCGCCCTGCCGATTGGTGCCGGTCTTCTCGTAGAGCGCCTTCAACTGGCTGCGCGCGGTGGAGAGCGCCACGTTGCGCTGCTGGGCGAAGTCGGCGAGGGAGGCCCCCACCGCCAGCGCCGCCGCCAGCGCCGCCTCGGAGGGCGTGAGCTTGAAGGTGGTCTGGATGCGCCGGGCCACGTCGGCCCCGCCGCGTCCCGGCTGGCGCACCACCACCGCGATCTGCGAGCGGGTGGCAAGGCGCGGGCTGCCCTCGCCGGCCGGAAGCGGGTGCAGCGACACACGGTAGGGGCCGGCATCCTCGCCGGCGCGCGGCACTTCCATGTGCTCGGCATGGGTGATGTTGGTTTCGCCGCGCGCGGCGGCCAGCGCCAGCGCGACGGCGGAGGCGACCTGCCGGGAGGCGCGGTCGTCGCGGAAGGCGAGCCGGCCCTGCCGGACGGCGATGTCGCCGGACTTCACCATGGTTTCGCCGGCCCGGTTCACGTGGGCGACGTGCATCTCCGCATCCACGAGGAATATGCCGGCATCCACGATGTCGAGGGCGGCGGCGATGTCGCCCACCTTGGCCTTGGCCTCGTCGAGCAGCGCGTAAAGCTCGAACGCGCGCCGCAGATGCGGCACCACAAGGCCAAGCTTCTGCCGCTCCGCCTGCCCGAACGGCCCCTGCGCCCGCCCGCGCATGGCGCAGATGGTGGCCATCACATCGGCCTCCTGGGCGAAGTAGGAGACGAGCGAATGCTCGATGTCCATGGGCTCCACCACCTCGCGGAACAGCGCGGAGGCGCGGAACTGGTCGGGGTCCACGCCATCCTCGCCGCAGATGACGCGGCCGGGATTGGAGAGGATGTAGGAGAGGCGGGGGTCTTCCGTCGCGTGGCGATAGAGGAAGGTCTTGTAGTCGTTGTGGTCGTGGCCCCAGACGCGCCAGGTCGGCTTGGTCTGCTGCTTGAGGCTGAAGACCGCGAGCTGGCCGACCCGGCCGTCGATGAAGCGGGTGACGCCCTCCAGGAGGATGCCCCATTGCCGGGGATCGCCGGAAAGCTCGTAAACGTCCCCGACGAGGCGGGAGTAATGATCGAGTTCGCCCATGTCCGTCCCATTTCCCGCGAGGCGATGGTCCGGCCGGGCCGGCGCATCACGTCGCCATGATCCGATGGGCCGCCATGGCCCACCCCGCGAGGGCCGGACGGCGACTTTGCGTCTGCCTTGATGCCTGCCGAAATCGGCGGGTGCCCACAAAGATCGTGGGCGCAGCATTGCACAACCACCTCAGGCTGCAAGACGTCCCAAGGTCGGTCATCCCCCATTCGGATGATGCTGACCGAACCGTTGAAATGGTGACGTAAGGGGGAGCCCCGGGGCGGGGGCATCAGAGGAGCGTGCCCTGAGAATGCGTGTCGAAAGGCCCCTTGAGATGACCACCGGAAGCGACGAGCAGCGTCCCTCGACCCGGGAGGCCATCAGCGCGCGCGTCCGGACCCTCGCCATCGAGGCGGGGGCGCGGCCGAGCGACCATGGCTTCGGCCGCATGTTCCCGACGCTGGCGGCGCCCGCCTGCGGCATTCCCGCCGGGACACGCACGCTGAAAGACCTCGCCCGCCTCGCCGCCGCCATGGGCGCGTGCGCCGAGGCGTCGGGCGGCGGGCCGCCGCGCCGCCGCGCCGAAGGCGATGCCGACATTCCCGCCGCCTATGCCTTTCTGGTCGAGTTCGTGCTCAATGATCTCGTCTGGGAGCGCCGTCCGGTGGAGGAGACGCAGCTCGCCGGCGCGACCGCTTTCTCACCGGTGGGCAGCTTCTCCACCCTGTTCAACCGCCGCTCGGGCTGCCTCGACCTCGAATCCGTCTATGACGCGCCGCGCGATCCCGCCGCCGTGCGCCGGATGCTGCTGGGCGAGGTGTGGCGCAATCCGCTCGGCGAGCCGGCGCTGCCGCCGCGGAAGAGCCCGCGCAACGACCTGCCGCGCCAGCCGCGCGCCCTCGATCCCGCCCGCGACCGCGCAGCGCGCATGAGCGACGCGCGCAACGATTCGAGCCTGCCGCTCAGCCAGCTTCATGTCGCCTTCCTCAAGGCGCACAACGCGCTGGTGGCCACCGGCCGCTCGTTCGAGGCGGCGCGGCGGGCCCTGCGCCAGCGTTATCAATGGATGCTGCTGTTCGACCTCCTGCCGAAGATCGCCGATCCGACGGTGGTGGAGGAGGTGCTGACCGAGGGGCCGCTTCTGTGGCGGAAAGAGCGGGCGGGGGACATCTTCATTCCCGTGGAATTCTGGGCGGCGGCCTTCGCCATCGCCCCGAGCCTCGCCCGGCCCAGCTACGACTACAACCGCCACCTGCGGGACACGGAAGCCGCTGCGCTCTCCACCCGCGTTGCCCTCGGCCCGTCCGGCTGCGGGCCGGATGGCCTTCCGGCGGATCGCATCATCGCCTGGGAAGGCTTCCTGCCGCTGGAGGCGGAGGCGCCGCAGCGCGCCCGGCGGCTCGACACCATCCTGGCGGGCGCGCCTGAGACGGTGGAGGCGGCGGCGCTCCGGCACCTGTCGCGGGGCTACCGGCTCGGGCTCCCCAGTGGGCAGGCGGTGGCGCAACATCTCGGCCAGAAGCCGCTCAGGGACGACACGCTGCTCGCCGCCCTGCCGGAAGCCCAGCGCGTCGCGGCCCTGCCATTCTGCGAGGCGACACCGCTCTGGTTCTACATCCTCGCCGAGGCGGGCGATCCGGCCGGGCCGGCGGGCAAGCATCTCGGGCCGGTGGGCAGCCGCATCGTGGCGGAGGCCCTGTGGACGCTGACCCGCCATTCGGACGCCTCCATCCTCGCGCCGGGCGAGCCGCGCGACTTCGACCGCTTCACCCTGA
>JAYSCE010000467.1:0-3576 GCA_041915035.1 Xanthobacter sp. | reverse complement strand
GGCGCACGACGGCGATGCGGACTGGGCCTTCGCCATGGCCGCGCAGATCGAGCGTGCGGACCGCGCCGCGCTCGATGAGGCGGAGCGCTTGACCGTCGTGAAGGCCTTGAGGACCGCTGCCCGCCGCGCCCGCAATGCCGGCGCCGTCCAACAGGCGGCAGGCCACATCGAGACCGCCCGCAGCCTCATGCCTGCCGACTGGCAGGTGACCCACCACGCGCTGTTCGTCGAAGTGAAATGGCTTCATTGCGACAGTCTTCTCGGCCTGGGGCGGACGGATGAGGCCTTGGCGGCCATCGACAGGCTGCTCGCGATCGCCGTCAATCGCGTCGATCAGGCGGACCTCTACCGCCTGAAGGCCATCGCCCGGACCATCCGGTCGGACTACGAGGGGGCTATCGACGAAGCTCTGGCGGGGCTTACCCTCCTCGGTGTCGAACTCGAGCGGTCCGTGACGGACGAACAGCTCGAGCAGGCCTATCGGGCGTGCAGCGCCCGCCTCAACGCCCTCGACGTGTCCCACCTGCGCGAGCTGCCGGAGATCACCGATCCCGCGCTGCGCTCCGCGCTCGCCCTGCTCTCCGCCCTGAGCGCGGCGTTCTTCGTGCGCGGCGGCCTGCGCGTGCTGCATCTCATCAAGATCGTCGAGCTTACCCTCGATCACGGCATGACGCCGGAGGCGGCCTACGGGTTTGCGTGGTTCGGCGTGCTCGGCGCGGATCTCTACGGCGCCTACGAGGACGGGTTGCACTACGCCATGATGGCGCAGGAGATCGTCCAGCGGGATGGCTACGAGGCGCAGCGGACAGCGACGCTTTTGGCCCTCGACCAGGTGGGTGTCTGGACGCGGACGCTGCGCTACGCCCTCGACCGGGCGCGTGAGGCCGCGCAGATCGGCCTGACGGCGGGGGATCTCGGCTGGGCCTGCTACGCCCGCAACCACATCGTGTCCAACATGCTCATGCTGGGCGCGCCGCTCTCCGCCGTGCGGGACGACATCGAGGATGGCCTGGCTTGGACGCACCGGTACCGGTATCGCGACATCGAGCTTATCCTGGCGGCGCAGTCCAGCCTCGTGGAGGTGCTCACATCTGGCGACTATGACGGCGCGAAGGCCGTGCCGGACGCAGACGTCACCTCGCTGGCGACCCTCTTCTGGGTCCACCATTACGCTGGTGTCGCTGCCTTCCTGTTCGGCGATCTCGAGCGCGCCGTCGTCGAGCTGGAACAGGCGGCGGCGCTGAGCTGGGCGGCCCCGGCGCATATCGACACGGCGGCCTCAGCGCTCTTCCTTGCCCTCGCGCTGGCCCGAACCGGTGCGGGCGCCCCCGGCCGGAAGGCGCTGCTCGAACGGATCCGCGACCTGCGGCAGCGCTTTGCCGATCTTGCGGCGCTCAATCCCGCCACCTTCGCGTGCAAGCACCTGCTGCTGGAGGCCGAGGCGGCGCGGCTGTCCGGCATGACGGCGGAGGCGCAGCGCCTGTATGAGCAGGCGGCGGACGCAGCCGCGGCCAGCGGTTTCGTCCACGAGCAGGCGCTCGCCTACGAGCTGGCGGCCTATTGCTGCCGGGAGGCCGGGCTCGACATTCCCACCAGCGGATATATGCAGGCGGCGATCAGCCACTACCGGCACTGGGGCGCCGCGGGGAAGGCGGAGCAGTTGCTGCGCAGCTTCCCGCTCCTGGCCGACGGCGGTGCCGCCGCGCGCCAGCACCGGGCGAGCGACCCGGCGGCCGATATGGCGGGACAGGGCGGCCTCAACCTCGAAGTCATGACCCGGGCCGCCCAGACGCTGGCCGAGACGGTTGGGCTCGATCAGGTCATCCGCACCCTCATGCGGGAGATGATCGTCCACGCCGGCGCCCAATACGGCCTCCTGATCCTCATGCGCGGCGACGAGCCGGTGATCGAGGCCTCGGCGCGCATCGAGAACCAGCAGGTGGAAGTGGACGTCCACTCGGCGGTTCCCACCGCGCGGGATCTGCCGCTGGCCATGCTCAACACGGTCATGCGCACGCGCCGGACGGCGGTCTACGCCGATGCCGCGAGCGAGGAACCGGGGTTGCGCCCGGCGGGACACGGGGGCGCGCCGGCGCGCTCGCTCCTGTTCATGCCGCTCATCAAGCGCGGTAGCCTCGTGGGCATCCTCTATCTGGAGAACAGCCTCGCGGCCGACGTCTTCACGCCGAACCGCACGGCGCTGCTGGAATTGCTGGCGACGCAGGCGGCCATCTCGCTCGATGCCGCCCGCCTCTACAACGATCTCATGGACGAGAACACGCGGCGGGCCAGCGCGGAGTTCAACCTCCGGGAGGCCCGGGCGGAGCTGGGCCGAGCCTCGCGCATGATGGCCATGGGCAATTATGCGGCCTCCATCGCCCACGAGATCAACCAGCCCCTCACCAGCATCGTCGCGAGCGCCGATGCGGCCATGCGCTGGCTGCGGCGCGCGGAGCCGGACCTCGATGAAGCCCTGCAGGGCGTCGGGCATGCGCGCGGCGGGCATCGTGAGGTCCCTGCGCGCGCTCGCCAAGCGCACCGCGCCGGTGCTGGAGCCGATACGCCTCGAAGACCTCACCGAGGACGTGCTGCGGCTGGTGGTGAAGGACCTTCAGGCGAACGGCGTCGAACTCGTCGATCTCCTCGCCGTGGACCGGCGCCAGGTGAGGGCGGATCCGGTCCAGCTTCAGCAGGTGGTGTTCAACCTCATCACCAACGCCATCCACGCCATGGAGGCGGTCGAAACCGGCCGGCGGCGCCTGACCATCGAGACCGTGTGGGAAGACGGGGCGGTGCGCCTGAGCATCGCCGACACCGGGACCGGCATGGGCGAGGACGTGCTCGCCCGCATTTTCGAGCCCTTCTTCACCACCAAGCACGCCGGCATGGGCATCGGGCTGTCCATCTGCCGCTCGATCATCGAGGCGCACGGCGGCGTGCTGCGGGCGCGCTCGACCCTGGGAGAGGGAAGCCTCTTCCATTTCAGCCTGAAGGCCCTCGATGAGGCCGCCGGGACGGAACCGGACGCGCAAACCTGAGTATAGCTGACGCGGGCGGCCGACGCGGCGATAAGGAAGGAAGGCCCGGCTATTGCCGGCCGGCGGCACGGGAGCACGGCGGCAGCGGCGGCCGAGCTGCAGAGGAGCCGTAACAACGCCGGACAGGAGCACATCGTGACGATGCCCAACGCGCGCGAGCCCCAGATGTATCCCGCGTTCAGCGCGCCGCAGATCGCCGTCGCCCGGCGGTTTGCGGGTGGACCGGAGCAGCGCTTTGCACCCGGGGAAAGCCTCTACGAGATCGGCGCCGTCGGGGCGCCGGCCTGGCTGGTGATCGCGGGGACCATCGAGGTGGTCCGGCGCGACGGTCTGTCCGGGGAGGCGGCCGTGACCGTCCATCACGCGGGCCAGTTCTCCGGCGAGGTGAGCCAGCTCGACGGCCGCCCGGCCATCGCCGGAGGCAGGGCCGGCCCCGAGGGCTGCACCGCTTTGCCCTTCGACGCCGCCCATCTGCGCGCGCTCGTCATCGGCTCGGCGGAGCTGGGCGAGATCATCATGCGCGCCCTGATCCTGCGCC
>JAYSCE010000466.1:0-3593 GCA_041915035.1 Xanthobacter sp. | reverse complement strand
GCGCAGCGGATGCACCGCGCGCACGAGGCGGCCCATCTCCGGCGTAACCACGGCGGCGAGCGCGGGATGGACGAAGGTCTCGTAGAGGCGCGAATTGGTCTGCGAGACGTTGGCCACCACCTCGAACGGGATCTCGTCGTTGCGGTCGTACTTCTGGAGAAACGCGATATCCTCGACCCGCCGCTCGGTCAGGGTCACGTCATACTTCACCTCGGGGCCCGAATGGTCCTCCTCGATGGTCATGCCGTAGAGCCCGGGGGGCAGCGCCTCCACATATTCGAGCAGGTCCACGATCTGCGCGTGCTCGCGCCGGGCGATGGCGCCGGAAACGAAGATGCCGAGATGGCCCACCGTGTCGTGCATGAGGCCGACGATGACCTGCCCGGCATCCTTCAGCGCCTGCGTGGTGGGGTAGAGGTCCGCCACCCAGTTGATGGCCTGCTGGGGCGGGGTGATGTTGTCACCCAGCGAGGCGAAGACGATGATGGGCGAGCGCACCGACTTGAGGTCGAAGGCCTTGCCCGGCGCCCATTCCGCCTTGCCGGCGGCGAGCCGGTTGCCGACGAACAGATTCTCCACGATCCACTTGATCTCTTCCCGGTTCATCAGGAAGTAGCCACCCCACCAGCGCTCGAACTCGAGGAAGCGCGGCGGCTCGGTGTCGATCTTGGAGTAGAGCGAATAGTATTTGGTGAAATAGGTGTTGGCCGGGTTCAGATACTCGAAATTGTCCACCAGATAGGCGCCGTCGAAGGTGCCGCCACCGAGGTCCGAGGCGAGCGAGGCGGTCCACGCCCCGCCGAGCACGCCGCCCGCATAGCGCATGGGGTTCTCGGCGTCATTGCCGGCCCAGTAGGACATGGGCGCGCCGTTCACGACGATGGGGCCCACATTGTCCGGGTCCAGTGCCGCGACCAGCATGGCGGCCCAGCCGCCCTGGCAATTGCCCATCACCACCGGCCGCTCGTGGGTGGGATGGCGCTCGCGCACGAGGCGCACGAACTCGGATTCCGCCAGCGACACGTCGGCCAGCGTCTGCCCCGGCACCGGTTCGGGGAAGAAGATGACCATGTAGACCGCATGGCCCGCCTTCAGCGCGAAGCCGACCTCGGAATCCTTCTTGAAGCCGCCGATGCCCGGCCCGTGCCCGGCGCGCGGATCGATGATGAGGAAGGCGCGCTTTTCCGGGTCCAGCGTCACGCCGTCCGGCGGCAGGATGCGCACGAGCGCGTAGTTGCAGGGCCGCGCGAAGGTGCGGGCGTCGGCGACCATCTCATAGTCGAAGGCGAGCAGCGGCGGCTTGCCGGCCTTCTCGTGCTCGATCCAGGTGTTGCCGCGCTGGCGCATCGTGTCCCAGAAGATCAGCGAACGCTGGGCCGCGTCGAAGGCGTAGGAGACGCTGTCGCGCCACGCCTCGGCCGGCGTCTGCGGGCGGCCCGCCCCGGCGAAGGCGGAGGCCGCCTCGCGCATGGCCGCGCCATAGGCCGAGACCGCCTCGCCGATGCGCAGGCGGTAGATTTCCGCGACCCGGCCGTAAACCTTCATCATGTCCATGGGGTGCATGGCAGCCTCCTCAGGCTACGGCCGTATGGGACAGGACCTGGCGCATCTCGCGCACGATGGTCCATTCCTCGTCGGTGGGGATCACATAGGCCTGCGGGCCACTGCCACGGGTGATGCGGGTGGCGCCGGCGCGGTTCGCCTCGGCGTCCAGCTCGAAGCCGGCCCAGGCGGCGGCACGGATCACCTCGGCGCGGGTCTCGGCGTCGTTCTCGCCGATGCCGGCGGTGAAGACGAGGGCGTCGATGCCCCCCAGCGCCGCCACCAGCGAGCCGAACTCGCGGTTGATGCGATAGATGAACAAATCGATGGCCCGCCGCGCTCCCGCATCGGTCTCGCAGCGCTCACGCAGCACGCGCATGTCGTTGGAGAGGCCGGAGACGCCGACGAGCCCGCACTTCGTATAGAGGAAGTGCTCCGCCTCCTCCGCGCTCATGCCCATCTCGCGCTGGAGATAGAAGACGACGCCCGGATCGATGGAGCCGCTGCGCGTGCCCATCACCAGCCCGTCGAGCGCGGAGAAGCCCATGGTGGTGGCGATGGAGCGCGACGCCTCATAGGCGCACAGGCTCGCTCCGTTGCCGAGATGCGCCGCCACCACCCGCCCCTTGGCGAGGCGGGGGTCCACCTTCGGGAACTGGGTGGCGAGATAGGCATAGGAGAGCCCGTGGAAGCCGTAGCGCTTCACCCCCGCGTCGGTCATGGACTGGGGAATGGCGAACATCTGCGCCAGTTCGGGCTGGGTGCGGTGGAAGGCGGTGTCGAAAGCCGCCACCTGCGGCAGGCCCGGCACACGGCGGGCGATGATGCGGATGGGTTCGAGGCTCTTCGGCTGGTGCAGGGGCGCCAGCGGGGAGAGGGTGTCCAGCTCGTTGATGATGGCGGGGGTCAGTTCCACCGCATGGGTATAATGCGGGCCGCCATGCACCACCCGGTGGCCGACCGCCGCCAGTTGGTGCCCGCCCCGGTGGGCACCAAGCCAGTCGGAGAGATAGGCGAGCGCCTCCTCGAAGCCGAAGGCCGCGTGGCCGTCCCAGCGCTGATCGCCGACGGTGACGCCCTCATGGTCCTTCACCTTGAAGTGGGGATCCGTGCCCAGACCCTCGAACAGGCCGCGATAGATGCGGTTGGGCACGTCCGCGCCATCGTCCAGGAACACCTGGAACTTGAGGCTGGAGGAGCCGGCATTCAGGACAAGCTGTACCTTCGCCATGTTCAGCCCTCCAGCGCCTTGGCTGCCGCCCGCGAGGAAGCCTGCTGGGCGGCGGCGAGCAGCGCTGCCACGGCGCAGGAGGCGAGGCGCGTCGGCGCGGAATCCGCCCGGCTGGTGAGGATGATCGGCACCCGCGCGCCCACGACGATGCCAGCGGCATCGGCGCCGGCGAGGAAGGAGAGGCTCTTCGCCAGCATGTTGCCGGCTTCGAGGTCCGGCACCACCAGCACATTGGCCCGCCCCGCCACCGGCGAGGAGATGTGCTTGATGGCGGCCGAGCCGAGGTCGATGGCATTGTCCAGGGCCAGCGGGCCGTCGACGATGGCACCGGTGATCTGGCCGCGATCGGCCATCTTGCACAGGGCGGCCGCCTCGATGGTGGAGGGCACGGCGGGGTTCACCGTCTCCATGGCTGAGAGAATGGCCACCCGCACCTCGGGGAACAGCAGCGCCTGCGCCAGCTCGATGGCGTTCTGCACGATATGCGCCTTGTCCTCCAGGGAGGGGGCGATGTTGATGGCGGCGTCCGTGATGATGAGCGCATCGGGATGGCTCGGCACGTCCATGACGAAGCAATGGCTGATGCGCCGCGCCGTGCGCAGGCCGGTGTCGCGGGCGACCACGGCGCTCATCAGCTCGTCGGTGTGGAGGCTGCCCTTCATCAAGGCGTTGGCCTCGCCCGCGCGCACCAGCGCGACGGCCTTCGCCGCCGCCTCGTGGCTGTGCGCCGCCGCCACCTGCCGCACCTTGGAAATGTCGAGCTGGCCGGCGGGGGGCGCCGCCGCGGGCGTGGCGGGGGGGCCGACGAGGGGGGGCGGGC
>JAYSCE010000465.1:0-3610 GCA_041915035.1 Xanthobacter sp. | reverse complement strand
AGCTCGCCGCCGACAGGCCGAGCACGATCCAGAACACCACCCGGAGCCCGTAAGGCCCGATCAGCCGTGCCACAGGTGCACCGAGCACGATGAGCGCGGTGAGCGCGAGACCCACCGTGCCGGCGAACAGAGGCGTGTAGCCGGAGAACAGCAGCCATACGAGGGCCGCCAGCGGAAGGATGAGGTACCAATTGTTCTTCAACGCCAGCCAGGCATTGGGGCACTTCTCCTTGGGCAATCCCGAGAGGCCGTCCTTGCCGGCCTCCAGATGCACCATGGCGAAGACGGTGAAGAAATAGAGGAAGGCCGGGATCACCGCCGCCGTGGCGATGGTGGCGTAGGGCACGTCGATGGTCTCGGCCATGATGAAGGCGACCGCGCCCATCACCGGCGGCATGATCTGGCCGCCCATGGAGGCCGATGCCTCCACCGCGCCGGCAAAAGCCGGTTTGTAGCCGAACCGCTTCATCAGCGGGATGGTGAACTGGCCGGTCGTGACGACGTTGGCGACGCCCGAGCCATTGATGGTGCCCATCAGGGCCGAGGAGATCACCGCCACCTTGGCGGGGCCGCCTTTTGCATGGCCCACCGTGCCCATGGCGAGGTCGTTGAACAACTGGATCATTCCCGCCCGCTCGAGGAAGGCGCCGAACAGGATGAACAGGAAGATGAAAGAGGAGGACACGTAGGTGGGCGTGCCGTAGATGCCCTCCGTGCCGAGGAACATCTGGTCCACCACCTGGACATAGTCGAACGGGCGGTGATCGAGCGGCGCTGGCAGGTATTCACCGAACAGTCCGTAGAGGATGAAGCCGCCGCACATGATGGGCAAGGATGCGCCCATCAGCCGGCGAGACCCCTCGAACACCAGCGCCACAGCGATGGTGCCGACCACGATGTCCATGGTGGAGGGGTCGCCCGCCCGCTGGATCAGCGCGGCGTAGAACACCCAGTGATAAAGACCGACGATGAAGGAGAAGATGCCGAGGCCCCACAACACCAGGCGTTCGGTTCCGGTCTTGTGATTGGCGGCGATGGCGAACACCACCAGGAGAAGGAAGCCCACATGGACCGAGCGGACGATCTGGCTGGCGAGCGGACTCCAGGCGGCAGTGATGACCTGAAAGGTCGAGAAGGCTACGGTGATCCAGAACACCGCCCGGCCCCACGTCCCCGGTCCCCAGGTGAGGTCGAGCAACGCGTCGTCCACCACCACGGGAGCGCCGTGTTCGGGATTGTTCACGTCGTGGCTCACCGGCGGGACGGTCTTCGGGGTGTGGAGGGAGGAGGTCATGGATCAGGGCTCGCGGCGTCTGGCGCGGTCTGGAACGGGAAACGGCGGCGCTGAAGCGCGCCGCCGAGAATGCGAGGACGCGGGACGGTTTGTCCGTCGGCTCAGGGCGTCACGCCCTTTTCCTTGAAGAACTTCTCAGCGCCCGGATGGAAGGCGACCGGCGAGCCCTTCATGGCATTGGCAAGCGTGATGGACTTGGCCGCCGAATGGGCCGCGGCGAGTTCCGGCAGGTTCTCGTAGATGGCCTTGGTGATGGCGTAGACCTCGTCGTCCTTCAGGTCGGAGCGGGTCACGAGGAAGTTCGGGACCGCCGCAGTCGCCACGTCCGCGCTCTGGCCCTCATAAGTGCCGGCGGGGATGGTGGTCTTGAGATAGGGCGCGCCGATCTTGTCGATGACCGCGCCGGGCACCTCCACCACCACGATGGGCACCGAGTTCGCGAGGTCCTTGATGGAGGCGACGCCGAGGCCGGCGGACTGCAGCGTGGCGTCGAGCTGGCGGTTCTTCATCAGCTCCACGGATTCGGCGAACGGCAGGTACTCGATCTTGCCGAGGTCGTCATACTTCAGCCCGGCCGCATTGAGGATGGCGCGGGCGTTGAGCTCCGTGCCCGACTTGGGCGCGCCCACGGAGAGGCGCTTGCCCTTCAGGTCGGCGATGGTCTTGATACCGGAATCCTTGGAGGCGACGATCTGGATGTAGTTGGGATAGATGCCGCCCAGCGCCCGCACTTTGGTCAGCGGGGCCTTGAACCCGGCCTCTTCCTTGCCGGCCGCACCGTCGGCGAGGCTATCGGCGAGGGTGAAGGCGACCTCGCCCTTGCCCTGCTGGATGAGGTTCAGATTTTCCACCGACGCCTTGGTGGCCTGCACCGATGGGCGGGTGCCTGGCACCTTCTCGCCGATCACCTTCGAGATAGCCACGCCGAGCGGATAATAGACACCGGACGTTCCGCCAGTGAGGACGTTGACGAACTCGGCCCGCGCGGCCGCCGGGGCGAATGCGAGCGCGCAGGACATGGCGGCTGCGGCAAGGCAGGCGGGTCGAAAGGCTTTGGCTGCGGCGGACAGGCGCTGCATGGGCGTTCTCCCTTTTGGTTAAATCGTTAAAGGGAGGCTACCGTCTCGTACCGTAAAGGCCAGCGCCTTTCTCTCTCTTGCGACTAAAGTCGTATGTGCGGTTGCTGGGTAAGGCCAAGCTTGGTGCAGGTCATCCTCGCCTCGCGAGCATGGGCCAGTAGATGGCGACGAACCCGGCAAAGGCGGCGCACCAGCAGGCTGCCGCGACCAGCATCAACGGTGTCGTCCACTGCTGGAGGCAGGCCATGGCGACGCGCGCCACAAGTGCTGCGGCGACAAGGAGATAGACCGCGACAGTGCCGCGCGTCGCGGCGAGCGCCTGGCCGGAATGGCCGAGGGTGGCCCGCGTCATCATGGCCAAGGTCATGCCGCCGATGCCGCCGATGGCCCAGACATGGAGCCCGGCGGCGGCCGGCACATGATCCGGCGCCAGCGCCGATGCCCCGCTCGCAAGGAAGCCCAGCGCCACCAGCAGGAAAGCGCCGTGCAGCACGAGAACCAGCGGATACGGTCCGCCAGCCGCGCCAGCGGGCGAGCCGGGCCAGGGTCGAGAGGCCGGCGGCGATCAGGGCGAACCCGGTCAAGTCCTTGTCCGGAAAGACGATCCAGGCGCTGAGGGCCAAAGCGGAGGCGGCGATCGCACAGGCATCCCACCGGTCGAACGGCGCCGGGCGGCGCTCATTCGGGCGCCGGGCCAGCCAGTTGCCGGTGAAGCTCGGCACCACGCGGCCGCCGAACAGCAGGATGAGGAAGACGATCAGCGCCAATGCCGCCCGCCCGGCAAGGTCGGCATCCCCGGTGAAATAGGCTTGGAGATGGAAGGCGAGATTGGCGACGGCGAGCAGCCCCACAACTCCTATCACCTTGAGGTTGCGCCAATTTTTGCCCGCCGCGATCTCCCGCGCCACTACCAGCGCGAAGACGGTGAGGAAGGCCACGTCGATCACGGCTGCCACCGCCCAGCCGATGCGGGCGGAGACGAGCACGGCGACGCGGCCCGCAAACCAAAGCAGGACAAGGCTTCCGAGGGCATTGCCGGCGACCGGCAGGCGGCCGGTCCAGTTGGGGATGGCGGTGAGGAGGAAGCCGGCGATGACGGCCGCTCCATAGCCGAACAGCATCTCGTGGGCGTGCCATTCCACGGCGGAAAATGCAGTCGGAAGAATGACTTCGCCAAGGAAAACCGCCGGCCAGACGGCAATGGCGGCAAGGGCGAACAGGCCGGCGGCGAGGAAAA
>JAYSCE010000464.1:0-3610 GCA_041915035.1 Xanthobacter sp. | reverse complement strand
GGCATGAGCGGCAATTTCCTGCCCGGCTTCACCACCTACCAGACGGTGACCAAGGCGGACACGTCCTACGTCTCCATCCTCGGCTTCGGCGCCTGGGCGCTCGGCATGCACGGCTCGGTGGCCGATGTCCGCGCCGCGCTTGAGAAGACCAAGGTCTGGGCGGATGCGTCGCTGCCGAGCGGGCCGACCCCGCCCACCATTCACATGGTCTTCACCGACCGCTCGGGCGCCAGCATCATCGTGGAATATGTGGGCGGCCAATTGCAGATCCACGACAATGTGGCGAGCGTCCTCACCAATTCGCCGCCCTACGACTGGCACCTCCTCAACCTGCGCAACTATCTCAACCTCTCCACCATGGGGGTCAACGAGCGCCGGTTCGGCACGGCCAACGTCACGGCCATCGGCCAGGGCGGCGGCGCCACCGGCCTGCCGGGCGACTTCACCCCGCCCTCGCGCTTCGTGCGCGCCGCCTTCATGCGCCATTACATGGCCCAGCCGAAGGACGCCGCCGACGCCGTCACCTCCATCGGCCACATCCTGAACACGGTGGACATCCCGCTGGGCATCGCCCAGAGCAAGGACGGGGACACGGTGGTCTCGGACTACACCCAGTGGGTGGCCATCAAGGACCTCACCCACAACAAGCTGACAATCTCCGACTACGCCCACCGCACGACCTTCATCACCCTCGACCTCGACACCATCTTCGCGCAGGACAAGCCGAGCGCGCGGCTGGTGACGGACCTGCCTTTCCCTGCGGCGGTGGACGGGACGGCGGCGCTGAAGAACTGAGCCTGCGGGACTGCGCGCGGGCCCTCTCAAAGGGGCGCCGCGCGCTGCGTCCTGGACCATGGCGCTGCGCGCCAGCCCTCACACCATGGCGCTGCGCGCCACTTGCTCACCCACCTCGAACACCCGCTTGTAGCGCTCGATTTCGCTCGCCGGGCCCATGGCCTTGGTGGGGTTGTCGGAGAGCTTCACGGCGGGATGGCCGTTGGCGGCGATCACCTTGCAGACGATGGAGATGGGATCGAGCGCCCCGTTCGGCGCCAGCCCGCGGAAATCGTTGGTGAGCAGCGTGCCCCAGCCGAAGCCGAGGCGGATGCGGCCGGTGAAGGTGCGGTGGATGCGCGCCACCTCCTCCGCATCGAGGGCATCGGAGAAGATGGCGAGCTTCTCCCGCGGGTCCTGCCCGCGGGACTTCCACCACGCGATGGCCTCCTCGCCGCCGGCGATGGGGTCCTTGCTGTCGATGCGGATGCCGGTCCAGTGGGTCACCCAGTCGGGCGCGCGCTCGAGAAATCCGGTGGTGCCGTAGGTGTCGGGCAGGATGACGCGCAGATTGCCGTCATAGTCGTCCTGCCAGTCGGCGAGCACCTGATAGGGCGCCCAGCGCAATTCGTCCTCGTTGCGGGCGAGGGCCGCATAGACCATGGGCAGTTCGTGGGCGTTGGTGCCGGTGGCCTCCACCTCGTGGCGCAAAGCGATGAGGCAGTTGGAGGTGCCGAGGAAGCCGTCGCCCAGCCCCTCCATCAGCGCCTGCACGCACCAGTCCTGCCACAGATAGCCGTGGCGGCGGCGGGTGCCGAAATCGGCGATGTTGATGCGGCCGAGGGACTTCAGGAACTGCACCTTCTCCCACACCCGCGCCATGGCCCGGGCATAGAGGATCTGCAATTCGAACTTGCCCATGCCCTTCAGCACGGCGCGCGAGCGCAACTCGTTGATGATGGAGAGGGCGGGGATCTCCCACATGGTGGTTTCCACCCACGGCCCCTCGAAGGTCAGCTCATACTGGCCGTCCACCTTTTCGAGGTGATAGGCGGGGAAGCGGAAGCCCTCGAGCCAGGCCACATAGTCCGGCGAGAACATCTGCCGCTTGCCGTAGAACATGTTGCCGCGCAGCCAGGTGCTCTCGCCGCGGGTGAGCGAGAGCGAGCGGACATGGTCCAGCTGCTCGCGCAGGGCGCCGATGTCGATGATGTCGGCGAGCCGCACCGAGGTGGAGCGGTTGTGGATGCCGAAGGTGACGCGCGTCGCCCGGTGCCGGTTGAAGATCGTCTGCCCCATCAGCAGCTTGTAGAAGTCCGTGTCGAGCACGGACCGCACGATGGGGTCGATCTTCCAGGTGTGGTTGTAGACGCGCGTGGCGATGTCGGTCATGGGCGACCCCAGGGGCGGGACTGCACCTATACCATCGTCGGAGAGGAATGGGAGGCTCCCCCCGCGCGTGAGATCGCGAATGGGGCAGGCCGAACCACGGAGGCCACATGACGCGAGGGAAGAAGAGCAAAACGAGCAAGCCGGCTGGTGCCCAGGAGCACGGCGTGGTCCTGCTGTCGGGCGGCAATCCCCAGATCGCCAAGGGCGACGGCGACGCTCCGGTGCAGGCCTATATCGCGGCGATGCCCGGATGGAAGCGAAACCTCGGCGCGCGCCTTGATGCGCTCATCGTCGAGACGGTGCCGGACGTCCGGAAGGCGGTGAAGTGGAACTCGCCCTTCTATGGCATGGCGGGGAAAGGCTGGTTCCTGTCGTTTCACGTGCTGACGCACTACGTGAAGGTGACCTTCTTCAATGGCCTTGCGCTCGATCCCGTGCCGCCCGGCGGCACCGCCAAGAGCAAGGACGCGCGCTGGCTGGACATCTACGAGACCGACGCGCTGGACGAGGCCCGCTTTGCGGACTGGGTGAAACAGGCGGCCGCGATGCCCGGCTGGACGCCCTAGGCATCGCTTCGCGGTTGCCGCGAGCAGCGCCTCAACGGCAGCCTTTGCGGGCCTCCCAGGCCTGCACCTCGTTCACATAGCGCTGCTGGTCCGGCGTCAGCTTGCCGAACGGCGCGTAGCAGCGGGCGCCGAAGGTGGCGATGGCGTCCTTGGTCTTGAAGCAATAGCCCTGCTCGGCATAGACCGCATTGCGCTGGTACCACAAAGCCTTGCAGGACAGTTCGCTCAGCGCCTGCGCGCCGGCGCCGGACACGAAAACCGTCGCCGCGCAGGCTCCGAGCACAAGCGCCGCCCGCCCCCTCCCCTTCCACTTCGCCATCCCAGCCTCCCCATTTGCCACACCCTGTCACCGCCAACGGCGGGCAGCGGATGCACCCCGCAGCATTATTGCTCAGATGGCACGAATGTCATTCCGTTTCTTCCCATAGAAGCGAAAACGGCGCGGGCGTATCCAATACGAAAGTCCAAAGCCGTGACGATCCGACCCGGATCGCGGCCCGTCAGGACGAAGCAACAAGATACAAGGGAGGACTGCCATGGCCCGCATGCGCGCCGTCGACGCCGCCGTCCGTGTTCTCGAGAAGGAAGGCATCTCCTGCGCCTTCGGCGTTCCGGGAGCGGCCATCAATCCCCTTTATTCCGCCATGAAGGCGCGCGGCTCCATCCGCCATGTGCTGGCGCGCCATGTCGAGGGCGCCTCGCACATGGCCGAGGGCTACACCCGCGCGGTGGCCGGCAACATCGGCGTGTGCATCGGCACCTCCGGCCCGGCCGGCACCGACATGATCACCGGCCTCTATTCGGCCTCGGCGGACTCGATCCCGATCCTGTGCATCACCGGCCAGGCGCCGCGCGCCCGCCTGTACAAGGAAGACTTC
>JAYSCE010000463.1:0-3612 GCA_041915035.1 Xanthobacter sp. | reverse complement strand
CGCGACATCATCGATCTCGAAGCGACCTACGCCGGCCCCGAGGGCAAAAACCCGCCCGCCGCCCTCGGCGAGGAGGCGGCGCTCGCCCCCGAGGCGGGCGAGGACGGCCTGCTCGGCGACGGCGCCGGCCCCGAGGGCGAGGAAGACGACATGGATAATTCCATGTCCCTCGCCGCCATGGAGGCGGAGATCAAGCCGAAGGTGGTGGAGACCTTCGACCGCATCCACTCCAGCTACACCAAGCTGCGCCGGCTGCAGGACCAGAACGTCGAGTCCAAGCTCAAGAACGAGACCCTCTCGCCCGCGCAGGAGCGCAAGGCGAAGAAGCTCCAGGAAGAGCTGGTCGGCGACGTGAAGAGCCTGTCCCTCAATCAGGCGCGCATCGACGCGCTGGTGGAGCAGCTCTACGAGATCAACAAGCGCCTCGTGGGCTACGAGGGCCGCCTGCTGCGTCTCGCCGACAGCTACGGCGTCTCCCGCGACGACTTCCTGAAGAACTACATGGGCGCGGAGCTGGACCCGAAATGGGTGCTGCGCGTCTCCAAGCTCGGCACCAAGGGCTGGAAGGGCTTCGTCGCCCACGAGAAGGACACCATCCACGAACTGCGCGGCGACATCCACGCGCTGGCCACCGAGACGGGGCTGGAGATCGCCGAGTTCCGCAAGATCGTGCAGATGGTGCAGAAGGGCGAGAAGGAAGCCCGCCAGGCGAAAAAGGAAATGGTGGAGGCCAACCTGCGCCTCGTCATCTCCATCGCCAAGAAATACACCAACCGCGGCCTGCAGTTCCTGGACCTGATCCAGGAGGGCAACATCGGCCTGATGAAGGCGGTGGACAAGTTCGAGTACCGCCGCGGCTACAAGTTCTCCACCTACGCCACGTGGTGGATCCGTCAGGCCATCACCCGCTCGATCGCCGACCAGGCGCGGACCATCCGCATCCCGGTCCATATGATCGAGACGATCAACAAGATCGTCCGCACGTCGCGGCAGATGCTGCACGAGATCGGCCGCGAGCCCACCCCCGAGGAACTGGCCGAGAAGCTCGGCATGCCCCTCGAGAAGGTGCGCAAGGTGCTGAAGATCGCCAAGGAGCCCATCTCCCTCGAAACGCCCATCGGCGACGAGGAGGATTCGCACCTCGGCGACTTCATCGAGGACAAGAACGCCATCCTGCCCATCGACGCCGCGATCCAGAGCAATCTGCGCGAGACGACGACCCGGGTGCTGGCCTCCCTCACCCCCCGCGAGGAGCGCGTGCTGCGCATGCGCTTCGGCATCGGCATGAACACGGATCACACGCTGGAGGAAGTCGGCCAGCAGTTCTCCGTGACGCGCGAGCGTATCCGCCAGATCGAGGCGAAGGCGCTGCGCAAGCTCAAGCACCCGAGCCGGTCGCGCAAGCTGCGCTCCTTCCTCGACAACTGAGCGGCGCTCATTCCCAACGAACAGACGGCAGGCCTCGGCCTGCCGTTTTCGTTTGCGCCTACCGCGCCGGCGCCTCCACGAGGAGCCCGACGATGCGCCGGACCACGGGAAGGACGAGCAGCAAGGTGGGGAAGGCCACGAGCCAGGAAAGACCCCACGCCACCGGCCAGGTGGCGAGGAAATCGGGGCCGAAGCCGAGGCTGCGCCCGGTGGCGATGGCGGAGACCACGAAAGTCATCAGCACCGACAGCACCAGCGGCATGACGAAGCCGGCATAGCGCGCCGGCAGCTTGCGGAGAAATCTGGAAGCAGGCTTTGAAGAGGCCATTGGGCCATCCTTCTTCGGATGGTCCCGAGAGGTCCGGACCGCAAGGCGCATCCGACCGGCCGGGACCGGGGTTGGATGCGTTGCCTGACGTCGGACGCTTACGGCGCAGCATGAGCTGCGCAGGCGGATAAAGCGCCGAACGGCCCGCGCCGTCAAGGGGGCGCGGAGCGCTGCAGGCCGCACCCCCGGAACGATCCCCCTCCCCCGTCATTGTCCCTGTAACCGGCCCGCACGCAGCGCGCCGGGTCTGCGGGCATGGGCCATGGGCCGCCCGCACCGATCACACATCATGGAGGCTCACATGCCCGGTCCCCTGGACGGCAAGCGCATACTCATCCTCGCCACCAACGGCTTCGAGCAGTCCGAGCTGGAGGTGCCCCGCGACCGGCTCAAGGAAGCCGGCGCACAGGTTCACGTGGTCTCGCCCGAACGCGGCGAGATCAAGGGCTGGGACAAGAAGGACTGGGGCCGCGCGGTGCCCGTGGACAAGACCCTCGCCGAGGTGCGGGAGAATGACTACGACGCCCTCGTCCTGCCCGGCGGCCAGATCAATCCCGACCTGCTGCGGGTGGACCCGGCGGCCATCGGCCTCATCAAGTCTTTCTACGAGGCCGGCAAGACGGTGGCCGCCATCTGCCACGCCCCGTGGCTGCTGGTGGAGGCGGGGCTCGCCAAGGGCAAGCGCATGACCTCCTACAAATCCATCCGCACGGACGTGGAGAATGCCGGCGCCCGCTGGGAGGATGCCTCCGTCGTCACCGACAACGGCCTCATCACCTCTCGCAACCCTGGCGATCTCGAGGATTTCAGCCGCAAAATCATCGAGGAGGTACGCGAAGGAAAGCACGACCGCCGCGCGGCGTAGGGCGCTGGCGCCGGCCGCGGCTCGAAACGCGGCCGGCGCACAACCGCCCTGCGTGTGCGCCCCTTGCGGCAGGCGGGTGGCGTCGCTATCTGCGGTTCACGCCCCAAAGAGGCTGCCCAAGAGGCTGCGTTGCCATGGAAAACCTGAAACTCATCGCCCTCGACGAGGAAGACCTCGCCATTTTTTCCGCCCATCTGCAAGATGCGGTGGTGAAGACGGTGGACATGGGTTTCCTGCCCCGGCTCCAGCGCTTCGCCTTGGTGCTGAACCGCTTCGATTGGGACCAGAAAGTTCTCGCCAACGAGACGGTGCGGCGCCGCACGGGCCTGCATTTCGAACGGGTGCGGGACGTGAAGTGCCGCGGCATGGACGAGGCCCGGCGCACCGGCGTGCTCAATCTCCTCGCCGTCACCTTCATGGCCGGCGATGCGCCCTCGGGCTTCGTCTATCTCACCTTCTCCGGCGGTGCCGAGGTGCGGCTGGAAGTGGAGTGCATCGAGGCCGGCCTCAAGGATCTCGGCCCCGCCTGGGGCTGCACCCACGCACCCAAGCATCCCGAGGTGGCCGCACCTGCGGCCGGCGTCGGCGGTAGCACAGGACAGGGTTGAACGGCGGTATTCCCGCCCACCGATAATCAAAGATGCAGGTGATCCGGCGACGGATCTCCGCCGTAAGCTGTCAAACAAGCAGCTGATGAGGCTTGCGAATTGCGCGGCCACGGCTAAGCTTTATGAGACCTGCCCGCCGCGTGATGGAGTTCGGCTCCTGGCCTTCGATGGCAGGCCGGATACTGAAAGAGGATCGCATTCGCAGAACCATGTCCCCGCCGCCTCCAGACTCTCCATCCCGACGTCGTTGGTTCTTGCTCTACGGCAGCATCCTTCTCGCATCGATCGCGGCCTATCTTGTCCTCCTGCGCGCACACCTCGTCCATTCCCTCTTCACCATGGGCGAGGCACACGAAGATTGGCACCTGGATGCGGTTTTCGCT
>JAYSCE010000462.1:0-3614 GCA_041915035.1 Xanthobacter sp. | reverse complement strand
CGCGCCCGCCTTGGCGGAGGCCGCCTTCGTGGAGACGCCCGCCGCAAAGATGGTGATCTTCTGCACGCTTTCAGGGATGGGTCCCACAACCTCCACCCCGGCCACGGGCAGCAGTTCACTGATCTGCTGGAAGCCGAGTTCCGCATCGCCGCGCGCCACCACTGCGGCCACCGGTTCGGCCGGGATCATGCGCGCCTTGCCCTTCACCTCAGCCTCGATGCCGAGGCGCTTGAACAGTTCAGTCTCCACATAGACGCCGCTGGCGCTGTCGGAATAGGCGATCGATTTGGCAGCGAGCAGCGCGGCGCGCAGACCCTCGACCGAGGAGATATCCGGCTTCGGTGCGCCGGCCCGCACGGCGATGCCGATGGGCGAACGGGCGAGATCGACGCGCGAGGACTTGTCCGCCTTGCCCTGCTCCGTCAGGCCGGTAAGGGCTTCGCCCACCATGATGAGGACGTCCACGGGCTCGCCGCGGGCGAGGCGCACGGGAATGGCATTTTCGGTGGTGCCCATGGATGGCCCGTAGGCTGTGAGCACCTTGTGGCCGGTCGCCTGCTCGAATTGGGGCACGAGCTGCTTGTAGGCGGCGGAGAACCCTCCCGAAATCATCACCCTGACCTCATCGGCCCGCGCCGCGGCCGGCAGTGCCAGCGTTGCACCCACGAGCAATGCGGAAAGCCAATTCCTTGCCGTCGTCATGTTCTATCCTCCCGTGATTGATGTTTGTTTTGTTCACCCGACCCCGCGGAGATCGGAAAGGCGCGGACCGAACGCGCGCCGCAGGTGCGCGCGTTCCTTCCTTCAGGCGTCGTGGCCACGCTCCTGCGCGTAGCGGACCAGCGCGGCGAAGCGATAGAGCCCATGCACGAACCGCCCGTAGGGCAGGCTCAGGAACAGGGCGAACACGATGCCGAGGTGGATCGCCAGCAGCGCATTCATGGCCGGCGTCGCGCGCAGGACGAGGAGGAGCAGACCCGACACGGCCGTGAGCAGGAGCATCACCGTGAAAGCCTTGTCCATGCCCGCGCTGGCGTCGCTCATGAGGGCCGGGTCACGCTGGCGCTTGGCCTTGAGGAGGCCGATGGGACCAACCACGAGGCCCAGGCCGCCAAGAGTGCCGAGCACCACCGGCAGGTCCCACCAGGGGTAGGGCGCCTCCCAACCGAACAGGAAGTGATAGAGCGCGCCGACGCTGGTGGCGGCGAAGCAGAGCATGAAGCCGTAGAAAGTGAGGTGATGGTAGAAGCGGCGGTTGTCGTCCGGCTTCTCGTCCTTGTTGTAGCAGCCCACCCCGCCGCCATCGAGATAGCGCAGCGAGCCCGCATCCTTGATGGCCTGCCACAGCGGGCGCGGCGCGAGCGGGCTCTCGCCGCCTTTGCCGATGTCCCGCCAGAAGCGGCGCAGCGACAGGGCGAGCGCGATGAGGCCGAAGGTGAAGACGCCACCGAACAGCCACGCGATCAGCTCATGGGGCATGATGCGGTAGAACGCGCCGGTGCCCTGAGCGGCCTCGCCGAAATGCGCGCCGCCCGCCCCCATGAAGGCGAAGATGAAGAGCGCAACGCTCGCCGCCGCGGCCAGCGCCACGAACAGCCCGTTGCGCCGGAACAGAACCGCCAGAGGACCGGGCCAGGCGTAGTGCGCGTAGGACTGCGCCCGCACCGTCGCCAGCGTCCGCGGCACGTTCACGTCGAATTCGTGGGGCGGCGAGAATTGGCAGTCGGTGTAGCAGGCCCCGCAGGCGTGGCAGAGGTTGGCGAGGTAATTGAGGTCGCCGCTGGTGAAGGCGCGCCGCATCTCCATGGCCGGAAACACCGCGCACAGACCTTCACAATAGCGGCAGGAGTTGCAGACCGTCATCAGGCGGTCGGCCTCCTTCAGAGCATCAGTGGCGTGCATGAGCGGCCGCCTCCCGTCCTGCGATGCGTCCGAACACGCTGCCGATGGTCATGCCGATGCCGGCGGCATATCCGCGGCCGAGCACATTGCCGGCCATGATCTCGCCGGCGGCAAACAGATTTTCCGCCCCGCCACCGGAGGCCATGCGCATCCGGGCGTCGGCATCGACCCGCACACCCAGATAGGTGAAGGTGATGCCAGGACGCACGGGGTAGGCGTAATAGGGCGCCTTCTCCAGCTTGCGTGCCCAGTGGGACTTGGGCGGCGTCAGCCCCTCGGTTCGGCAATCGTCGAGAATTTTGTCGTCGAAGGTGCCGGGACGGACCGCGGCATTGAAGCTGTCGACGGTGCGCGTCAGGCTCTCGGCATCGAGGCCCAGCTTACCCGCCAGTTCGGCAATGGTGGGCGCCGTGATGGGCGGGAACAGGGAGGGCATGAACAGCTCGAGCGAAGAGGCATCGAAAAGGATGTAGGCGATCTGGTCGGGCTGTTGGGCCACGAGCCGCCCCCAGATGGCATAGCGCTTGGGCCAGATGTCCTCGCCCTCGTCGTAGAAGCGCTCGGCCCGGTTGTTCACGACGATGCCGAAGACCACGCAGTCGAGCCGCGTGATGATGCCGCCGTCGAACTTGGGTGCCCGCGCATCGATGGCCACGGCGTGACACTGCATCGTGTCGCCGGTCTTCTCCACGCCCCGGTCGATCAGCATCCTCAGCAGGGAACCGCGATTGTAAGGCGTGCCGCGGATGAGGAAGTTCTCGGCGGGCGGCCCCCAGGCCTCCTTCAGCCAGTCGATGTTGGCCTCGAAGCCGCCGGCGGCCGCGACATAGGCCTTTGCCTCGATGCGGACGATGCCATCCGGGCGACGGATGCGGACGCTATTGCAGCGCCCGCCGTCCATCTCGAGGTCGATCACCTCGCTGTCGTAGAGCACCTCGACGCCGAGGCGCTCGGCCGTGAGATAGAGGGCGTTGAGCATCGCCCGGCCGCCGCCCAGAAAGAACGAATTGGTGCGGCCAAGACTGAGCGTGCCGCCGAGCGAGGGCTGCCAGCGCACGCCCTGCTCGACGATCCAGCCGAGCATGTCCTTGGATTCGCGGATCATCAGCCGGGCCAGATCCTCGTCGGTCTGGCCCTGCGTGACCCGCAACAGGTCGTCGTAGAACTCATCCTCGGTATAGGGACCCGAGAGGATGGCCGTCGCGCTGTCGTGGGCGCAGCGCATGTTGCGGGTGTGGCGCGTGTTGCCGCCGCGGTAGAATTTCGGCGCCGCCTCCACCACCAGGACGGAGGCGCCGGAGCGTCGCGCCGAGATGGCGGCGCAAAGCCCGGCGTTGCCGCCACCGATGACGAGGACGTCCACGCTTGCGAGCGTCGCGTCCATTGTCTCAGCTCCGCTGCGGGGTCGCGCCCCGACCGCGATAGATGAGGATGGTCGCGATGAGGCCCGACGCGGCCGCCGCCATGAGCCAGAAGCCCGGCGCCGCGCGGTTGCCCGTCATGTCGATCAGCCAGGTAGAGACCAGCGGGGTGAAGGTTCCGAACAGGGCTGCGGCGAGGGCGAAGGCGAGCGAGAAGCAGGTGGTGCGCACATGCGCCGGCACCTCTTCGGACAGGGCCGCGACCATGGCGCCGTTATAGACGCCGAAGCACAGGGAAAACCACAGCTCCACCATCAGCATCTTGTTGAAGGTCGGCTCCACCACCAGCCA
>JAYSCE010000461.1:0-3615 GCA_041915035.1 Xanthobacter sp. | reverse complement strand
CCAAACGCGGAAGCCGCTGCGTCCCGCCAGCGCCGGGAATGATGCCCAGCGTGGTTTCCGGAAGCCCCATGAGTGTGCCCGGCGCCGCAATCCGGGCGTCGCAACCGAGGGCCAGTTCGAAGCCCCCGCCGAAGGCCGCTCCGTGCAGCGCTGCGACGATGGGCTTCGGACAATCCTCAATGGCTCGGATAACCTCCGGCAGATGAGGCTCCGCCAGCGGCAGGTCGAACTCCCTGAGGTCCGAACCGGCGATGAACGAGCCGCCATCGCCCATGATGACCGCGGCACCGACGGAGGCGTCCGTGGCGATGCCGGCGACGGCGGCGAGAAGCCCGGCACGCACCGCCTGAGAGCCGGCGTTCACCGGCGGATTGTCGATCAGGATTACGGCCACCGCGCCGTCCCGCTCAACGCGCACCACGGGATGCGGGTTGGGGGCGACCTGTCTCGCCAGAGAAGGCGCGCTCACCGCGCCGGCTCCGCCTGGCGCACCAAGGCGTCAACAGCCAGCACGCCGGCGCCGTCGGCAAGGATCAGCACCGGATTGATCTCGGCTTCGATGACTGCCGGCTCATGGATTAGCGCAAGCCGTGAGACGGCGACGATGGCGTCCGCTAGGGCATCGAGATCTCCCTTAGGCTTGCCGCGATAGCCGCCCAGAACCTGCATCGCCTTCACCTCCGCGATCATCTCCAGGGCGCCATCGCGGTTCACGGGGGCGAGGCGCAGGCTGCGGTCGCGATAGAGCTCGGTGAAGACGCCGCCGGCCGCCAGCATGACGACCGGTCCCACCTGCGGATCGCGCCGCAGCCCGATCAGCGCCTCCCCCAACCCTCGCGCCATCGGCTGGACCAGAATGCGCGAGACAAGGGTGCCGGGGCGCCGCTGTTCGACAGTCTCCTTGATACGGGCCATCGCTGAGGCGAGCTCCGCTCTGTCGGAGATGCCAAGCGCCACGCCGCCCGCATCCGTTTTGTGGGCGATGTCGGGGTGCAACACCTTGGCCACCACAGGATAGGCGAAAGGCAGATCAGGCACCGCGGCGTCGGCATCGAGCACGGCGACGGGGGCATGGGGAATACCTGCGGCAGCGAACAGCGCATAGGCTTCAGCTTCGTCCAGCATGCGACTTCCGGCATCAGCCGAATTGGCCGCGATGGCCCAGGGCAGGTCCGGGCGCGGCGCACGGCGGGCAAAAGCGGCGGCGATAACGTCGCCGCAGGTCTCCGGCGTGCGGAAGCTGGGAATTCCCGCCTCGGCCATCCTGACGAGGGCCTCCGGCGCATCAGGCACAATGAAGGCGGCGAGCGGCCGTGCGTGCTCGCCGGCGGCGTCAGCCACCGGCTTCACCGCCAGCTCGGGCTGAAACCGAGCCGAGGAACCAACGGTGGCGACGACCAGGTCGAACTCGGGGGCGGTCAGCATCACGTCGAGCGTCGATTTCATCACGTCGTAGCGTGTGCCGGCGAGGGTCAGATCGACGATGCGGCCGTGGCCGCCGTTCACGCCCGCCGCGGCGAGGCGCGCGCGGGTTGCCTCCGATGGCGGGACAACCGTGACGCCGCGCATGGCGATCTGATCCACGGCCATGGCCGCGCCGCCACCCGTGGTGGTCACCACGCCGACGGTTGGCGTTCTGCGCTCTGTCCTGGTCTGGAGTTTCTGCAACAGGGGAAGGATTTCGAGCAACCCCTCGAACGACTCCACACGGGCGATGCCGCATTCACGCAGGAAGGTGTCGGCCACATCGTCCGCGCCGGCGAGGGCTCCGGTGTGGGACACCGCGAGCTCGGCGGCCTCCGGCGAGCGCCCGAGCTTATACGCAGCCACCGGTTTGCCGCGTTGCGCGGCCTCCAGCGCGAAAGCCTGCAGCGCGTCTGCGTGCCGCATGGTCTCCAAGAAAAGCAGATACCCGGTGGTCTTCGGATCGTCGAGCGTCGCGGCGCAGATCTCGCCCATGCTGAGGTCACTTTCGCCGCCCACCGAGACGAGCCCGGAGAAGCCGACGCCACGCGCCTTGCCGCGGGAGACCAGCGCGCCGATCAGGCTGCCGCTGTGAGAACCGACAAAGATGCCACCCACCGGCAGATCGGGTTCGGCGAAGGCGGCATTGGCCGTCAGCACCAGCCGTTCATGAAGATTGACGATGCCAATGCTGGAGGGCCCGAGTACACGAACACCATAGCGCCGCGTCAGATCCTTGAGCCTACGCTCATTATTCTCGCCTTCGGCCCCCGATTCCGCGAAGCCGCCGGCGAGAACCGTCGCCACGGGAATACCCAGTTGGCCGCACTGCTCGATGGCGGCGAGCGCGGCTTCTGTGCCGGCGAGGATGAAGGCGTGGTCCGGCCGCTCCGGCAGCGCGCCCAACGAGGGAAAGGATGTCTCCCCCTGCACCGTCGCGCGCGTCGGATTGACCGGATAGACGCGCCGGGCATAGCCGGCGCGGCGCAAAAACTGCAACGGTCGCGCGGCGGTCTTGGCCAAGTCATCCGAAATGCCGACCAGAGCGACCGAGCGCGGCTCCAGAAGCGCTTGAGCCCAGTCCGGGGCGGAGGATTTCACTTGAGGCGCGATCATGATGCACGCTGACTGAAGCGCCGGTCGAAAACATGTTCGGCGACGCGGTTTTTGAGAACTTCGATGGAGCCGCCGGCGATCATCCACCCACGGGTTCGCTTGACGCAATATTCCACTAGCGCCTCAGTGCTATAGCCATAGGCGCCCATCACCTGCAGTGCCTCGTTCGCGACCTCGAAGCCGGCCTGATTGCATGCCAGCTTGGCGATGGCCGTCTCATAGGGTGAGGGCAGGCCGTTGTCGGCATTGGCCGCCGCCCGATAGAGCAGCAACTGGGCGCTTTCCAGCTTCAGCGCCATGTCGGCGAATTTCCATTGGAGACCTTGGAACTCGCACAACGCCCGGCCGAACTGGTGCCGTGTCAATGCGTGCTCGCGCGCCACTTCATAGGCGTGGCGTCCGAGAGCCAGGGAGCGGGACGCGTTGCCGATGCGCTCCACGTTGAAGCCCGCGATCTGTTTCTTGAACCCGCCAGGCCCGAGCAGAACGTTCTCGTTGGGAATATAGCAGTCTTCGAGATAGAGCTGAGACCATTCTTCGCCGCTCATGAAGGCTGACGGCTGGCCGACGGCAAAGCCCGGCGTGCCGCGTTCCACCAGCACCGAGCCGATGCCCCCGACGCCTGGTCCGAACCGGACGTAAATGAGGAAGAGGCTCGCCTCGGGGCTATGGGTAGAAAACACCTTGGAGCCGGTGATCCGGAAGCCATTCCCGTCCGGCCGGGCGAAGGTCTTCAGCTCGGTGACGGCCGAGCCCGCGTCCGGTTCGCTCATGCCAAGAGCAATGAGGCTGCGTCCCGCCAGCAGGTCCGGCAGGAAGCGTTCCTTTTGCTGAGCGCTCGCATATTCGGCGAAGGTGCGCAGGGGCCCGAAATTGCCGGCCTGGACCACATCCGCGCTCTTGGGGCAGACCAGGGCAAGCTCCTGGATGGCCGTTACCGCATCCATCAGCGTGCCGCCAATGCCGCTGTCTGCCTCACCGATGGTAATGCCGAGAAGCCCCATTTCCGCGAGCCGCTGAGCCACGGTCCATGGA
>JAYSCE010000460.1:0-3617 GCA_041915035.1 Xanthobacter sp. | reverse complement strand
CCAGCAATTGCCCACCAATCCGGGCGCGCGGCGCTTCGTCATCGGCGTGCTCATCGCCTTCCTGCCGGCGGCGGTGATCGGCGCCGCGGCGCACGGCTTCATCAAGAGCGTGTTGTTCGAGACGCCCGCCCTGATCTGCGGCACGCTCATCTTCGGCGGCAACATCCTTCTGTTCAACGACAAAGTGGTGCCGCAGCCGCGCTACAACAACGCCATGGGCCTGCCCTGGCACATCGCGCTCATCATCGGCTTCTTCCAGTGCCTCGCCATGATTCCGGGCATGTCGCGCTCCGGCTCGACCATCGTCGGCGCCATGCTGATGGGCGTGGATAAAAGGGCGGCGGCGGAATTCTCGTTCTTCCTCGCCTTGCCCACCATGTTCGGCGCGTTTGCCTACGACCTCTACAAGAACCGCAGCAACCTCTCGATGGACGATGGCCTGCTCATCGTCATCGGCTTCGTGGCGGCATTTTGCGCGGCGGTTGTGGTGGTGAAGTCGCTGCTCGATTTCGTGTCGAAGCACGGCTATGCGCCGTTCGGCTGGTGGCGCATCGCGGTGGGCATCGCCGGCCTCATCGGCCTCGCGCTGGTCGGCTGAGGCGCCGTCAGAAGTCGGTGGCGATGCCGCCGACTTCCCAGTCGCCGTAACGCACGGGCTCCGGGCCGTTGCGGCCGTCGATCTCCTTCGGCCGGTCCTTCTGCGCGGCGTCGATGGCCGCACGCCGGGCCTCGGCCTCGGCCAGCGCGCGCTTCGCCGCCTCGCTCAGGGGCTTGCGCGGCTCGGTCTTGTCCTCGTCCATGGTCCCGTCTCCAAACTCGCCGCGTGAGGTGTCTCTCCGGTTGCGGAGCGGCCGACCTCACCCGTGCGCATCCTTGCACCGACGGCGGAAAGCGTGCTAGCAGCGCCGCGCTTTCAGGTCGTGCCCGCGGGGCCGACCCAACACCCCACGGATGGAGATGCGCATGGCCTCGCAGAATGGCGGCCCCAACCCGAATGCGGCGCCGTCGCTGAACGTGCTCGCGCAGTATATCAAGGATTTCTCCTTCGAGAATCCGAACGCGCCGCGTTCGCTTGCCGCTCCCCCGGCCCAGCCCGACGTCAGCATCCAGATTCACGTCAACGCCAAGCCCGGCGGAAACGGCGAGTTCGAGGTCGAGCTGAAGATCGACGGCGGCGCGAGCGTCGAGGGCAACACCCTGTTCGCCTTCGAGCTGGTCTATGCCGGCGTGTTCCGCATCCTCAACATCCCCGAGCAGAGCCTGCAGCCGGTGGTGCTCATCGAGTGCCCGCGCCTGCTCTTCCCGTTCGCCCGCCAGATCATCGCCGACGCGGTGCGCAACGGCGGCTTCCCGCCCCTGATGATCGATCCGGTGGACTTCGCCGCCCTCTATCAGCAGCGCCTGCAGGCGGAAGCCGAGCGTCTCCAGGCCGGTCAGGCCTGAGCCTGCCGCTCCACTGATCTTTCGACGGAGCCCGCCGCCGCAGCGCCAGACGCCTGCGGCGGCGGGCTTTTTCGTGCGTCCCTTTTCCTTTTGCCCGTGCGCCGCATTGTGGCAGGCTCCGCCGCGCCGGAGTGGGCCAGTGGTGGCGCGACACCGGCGGGAGACAGGCCAGGCGGGGCGAATGCGATCCATCCGTTTCAAACTGGCCGCGTTGGCGGGCGCCACGGCGATTCTTGCGGTGCTCGCGGGTCTCAGCGTGCTCATCGCCCTGCGCGCCGTGGACGGGGCGCTGGAGGCGGCGGTCTCGGCCCAGCAACGACTCGACGTGCTGACCGAGATTTCGGCGCGCCTCTCCGACTACGGCCTTGCCGCCATCGCCGCCACCGAGAGCCCTACGGCGGGCGCCGGGCGGCTCGAGGATGCCCGCTCCCGCGTCTCCGCCCTGCTCGAGGCCTCGACCGTGAAGGCGGTCCAGGCGGCGCCCGAGCTGTCGAGCGGCCTGCGACCGCAGGAACGGCTGCTGGCCCGCCTCAGGGCGGATTTCATTTCCCTCGACCGGCAGATCACCGCCGCGACCCGTGACCCGGACACCATGCGTCGGGGCGACCGGGTGCGCGGCTCCCTCAATGCGTTCGCCGCCTCGGCGGGGCCGACGCTTTCCCTGCTGGTGGAAAGCGAGCGCCGGGGCGTCGCGGCCGCCCGCGAGGAGGCGTTGGCACTGGCAGACCGGCTTCGGATCGGCGCCGTCGCCATGGCGCTGGCGGTGTTCGCCGCGGCGCTGGTGCTCTATCGCGCGCTGGCCCAGCCGCTGCTCGGCCGGCTGAGGGAGATCGACAGGGCTGCCGCGGCCATCGGCCGCGGAGACCTCTCCGCCCGTCTCGCCATTGGCCAGCGGGACGAGCTGGGCGTGCTGATGGCCCGTTTCAACCGTATGGCCGCCCTTCTGGCCCGCCGCGAGCGGAAGGTGGCGCAGGACCGGGCGGAGCTGGAAAAGACCATCGCCGACCGCACGGCGGATCTCACCGAAGCGAATGCCCGCCTTGCCGCCATCGATGCCTCCCGGCGCCGCTTCTTCACCGACGTCAGTCACGAACTGCGTACGCCGCTCACCGTCATCATCGGCGAGTGCGACGTGACCCAGCGGGCGCCGGCCATACCGGAGGCACTGAGCCGCACGGTGCTCACCACCATCCGCAAGCGCGCCGGCATGCTTCACCGCCGGGTGGAGGATCTGCTCCGGGTGGCCCGTTCCGAGAGCGGCGAGATCGAGCTGGTGTTCCAGGATACGCCGCTGGCGCCCCTGCTGGCCGATGCGTTGGCGGGGCTGGAGCCGGTGGCGCGGCGGCAGGGGGTAGCGCTGGTGCTGCACGCCCCGGAGCCTAGCCTTCTCGTGCATGCCGATCGGGAATGGCTGCGGCAGGTGCTGGAAGGGCTCATCGACAACGCCTTGCGCCATGGCCGGCCACTCACCCGCATCTCCGTGGCGGTGGAACGGGGCGTGGATGCGGACGGGCATGGCGTCGAGATCGTCAGCGTCACCGATGATGGGTGCGGCATCCCGCGTGAGGCGCGGGCGCGCCTGTTCGAGCGTTTCGCGCGCGGCGTGCGGCTCGGCGGCGCCGAGGGATTCGGCCTGGGGCTGGCCCTGGCCGATTGGGTGGTGACGCGGCACGGCGGACGTATCACACTGGAGGGCGGGGAGAAGGGCGGCACCCGGGTGGCGATCGCCCTGCCGCAGGCCGCAGCAGCCGCAGCGAACGAGCCCGGCCCGGCGGTTTGACCGGCGGCTTATTCGTCGGCATTGCCGAGAGCCCGGCCCCGCGGACCACGCGATGGTCCGGGACAGCCCCATGGGCACAGGAGGAACCATGAACATCCTGGTGGTGGAAGACGACAGCGACATCGGCGCCATGCTGAGCCGCGGCCTCTCCGCCGAGGGGTTCGACGTGACCGTTGTGGGCCGCGCCGACGAGGCCCTCGAGACGGCGCGCCAGTACAATCCTTGCGCCGTTGTGCTCGACATGATGCTGCCGGACGGCTCGGGCATCGACGTGTGTCGGGCGCGGCGCCGCGCCGGCCCTTCCCGCCCCATCCAGTTCCTGAGCGCCAAGGACGAGGTGCACGACCGGGCCGAGGGCCGGGGCGCCGGGGCGGACCTCTACATCGGCAAGCCC
>JAYSCE010000459.1:0-3626 GCA_041915035.1 Xanthobacter sp. | reverse complement strand
GGCTTCCCGATGATCCTGTTCCTCATCGCCGAACCGCTGCGCAACCTCGGACGCTACACCTTTGCCGATGTCGCTGCGTATCGCCTCTCGGAAGTGCCGGTGCGGGTGGTGGCGGCCACCAACACGCTGGTCATCGTGCTGCTCTATCTCATCGCCCAGATGGTGGGGGCCGGAAAGCTCATCGAGCTTCTGTTCGGCCTGCCCTATTGGGTGGCGGTGGGCCTCGTGGGCCTGCTGATGATGGCCTATGTCACCTTCGGCGGCATGCTGGCCACCACCTGGGTGCAGATCATCAAGGCGGTGCTGCTGCTCACCGGTTCGGTGGTGATGTCCCTGCTCATCCTCGGCCATTTCGGCTTCAGCCTGGAGGCGCTGTTCGCCCGCGCCGCCGCGCTCCACCCCAAGGGCATGGCCATCATGGCGCCGGGCGGGCTGGTGAAGGACCCCGTCTCCGCCATCTCGCTAGGCGTCGCTCTGGTATTCGGCACCGCCGGGCTGCCGCACATCCTGATGCGCTTCTTCACCGTGGCCGATGCCCGGCAGGCGCGCACCTCCGTGCTGGTGGCGACGGGCTTCATCAGCATCTTCTACACGCTGCTGTTCGTGCTCGGCTTCGGCGCCATCGCCTTCGTGATGTCGGACCCGAGCTTCAAGGACGCGACCGGCGCGGTGGTGGGCGGCACCAACATGGTGGCCCTTCACCTTGCCAACGCGCTAGGCGGGTCGGTTCTGCTCGGCTTCATCTCGGCGGTGGCGTTCGCCACCATCCTCGCGGTGGTGTCGGGCCTCACCATCGCCGGGGCGTCGGCGGCGAGCCACGATCTTTATGCCCGCGTCATCCGGCGCGGCAAGGCCTCGGAACAGGAGGAGGTGCGGGTCTCCAAGGCGGCGGCGGTGGTCATCAGCCTGCTCGCCATGGCGCTCGGGCTCCTGTTCGAGAACCAGAACATCGCCTTCATGGTGGGCCTCGTCTTCGCCATCGCGGCGAGCGCGAACTTCCCCGTCATCGTGCTGTCGGTGTCCTGGCCGGACCTGACCACCCGCGGCGCCGTGACCGGATCGGTGACGGGCCTCGTGGTCGCCCTCGTACTCGTGGCGCTAAGCCCGAGCGTGTGGACGACCACGCTGAAGCTCGGCCCCGCGCCGTTCCCCTATGACAACCCCGCGCTGTTCTCCGTGCCGCTCGCCTTCCTGGTCTCGATCCTCGTCTCGCTGGCGGATCGCAGCACGGCGGCCAAGCGGGTGCGGGCCGCCTTCACCGCCCAGAACGTGCGGGCGCAGACCGGCTTCGCGGTGGACTGAAACGCCAGACATTGAGGGAGAAACGACATGAACATTGCGACCAGTGCCACCTACGCCAACATCGAGGCCCCGCGCGACTGGCCCGAGGCTCAGCGGGCCGACCTGCACGCCAGCCGCGGCAACGGCCGCGTCGGCAGCCGCCTCGTCTCGCAGAGCGACCGCGTGCGGGTGTGGCACCTTGCCCTGAAGCCGGGCGAGCGCATCGGCTTCCATACCCATGTGCTCGACTACTTCTGGACGGCGGTGACCGGCGGGCGCGCCCGCTCCCATTACGCCGACGGACGGGTCGCCGAGGTGACCTATGAGGCCGGCGACACCAAGCATCACCATTTCGGGCCGGGCGAGTTCATGATGCATGATCTCACCAACATCGGGAACACCGAACTGGTGTTCACGACCGTCGAGTTTCTGGACAGCGACAACCCGCCGCTGAAGGTCGACTGAGACCACGGGACGACACTTGTCCGCACAAAAGAAAAGGGGTCGCCGAGGCGACCCCTTTTTGCTTTCAGCGTGGCGCCGATCAATTGTCGTCGGCGTCGTGGGCGGGGCCGGACTGGGCGTTGCCGATCTCGAACGGTCGCTCGGAGACATAATAGGGGCCGGGGGTGCCGAAGGCGCTGGGACGCTCGAGGCGGGCCTGCTCACGGGCCACGGCCGCCGGAGAAGTGGGGGTCAGGCTCCCCTGAGCGGAGACGGCATACTGCTCCATGTTCTCCTTCTGGACGGTCGGATCGGCGAACGCCGAACCCATGGACGAGACGAGCACCACGGCGACGCCGGCGGCGAGGACAGCAGACTTGATGGACATGGCAAGCACTCCGTTGTTGATGAGATGACTTTAGAAAACACTATCCGCCCCGGATATCATTCTGTGATTTATTCATCCGATATTGTTCGATAAATCAGTATACGTCCGTATTATCTGAACAATGAGCGTGAATTCAGCGCGCCGCCGGGCGACAGAACGACTTGAGGCCAGTGCGTGCCCGCACCGGCCTCTGGTCTTCGCGTGAAATGGGGAACGTGCGCGGGGCTAGGCCTGGTGCGCCGGCCCGAGGATGTGCGGAGCGGCGGCCCTACAGTGCGGGGCGCGGGCCATCCGCTCCGACCTCCAGCGATGCGGAGTGGTGGAGGCGAAGCGCCGGAAGACGGTCGTGAAATGCGCTTGGGTTTGGAAGCCGACGCTTAAGGCGACCTGCGCCAGCGGCTCATCGCTCTCCAGCATGATCTTCTGGGCGCGTTCCACCCGCAGCCGCAACAGGTATTCGTGGGGCTTGGCGCCCGTCGAGATGCGGAACTGCGCGGCGAAATGCATCCGGCTGAGGCCGGCGATGCGGGCCATGTCGGCGAGCGTGACAGTCTCGCCGTACTGCGCTTCCATGAAGGCAAGCACGCGCTTGAGGCGCCACGCCACCAGTCCGCACCCGACCCGCGCCGGCTTGGGCGCCGCGTGCGGCGGATGGGGTGGCGTCGCCTGATCTCGGGGCGCCGGGAGCGGCGCGAGAAGTCCCAGGCGGCGGACCTCGGCATCGAGGCCCGCATGGTTCTCCGCAGGGATCGCGATGGCTGCGGCGGACGGCGCGGCATGGAACGACATGCTGAAGACCCCGAGTGCTGAAGTGCCGTTCGGCGGAAAGACTTGTGTCTCGCCGACTGAAGCCCAGCATCGGCCACGCACGTATTTTGCTCCATTCTACTTGAGGTTTGCGGCTCATATGATGGGGTCGCCGCGGGCATACCTTGGTATAGGCATCTAGACTTTGCGTTTGGTGGGCTTGAGATGGCCGCCCATTTTTGCTGCACTACCGCTTCGCGGGGCGGCAAAGGCGCCGTTCGAACTGGCAAGATCGAGGTATGTGCCGGTGATACCGAAGCACGATGCCGGGCAACCGGCGGCCCCACACCGGGCATCCGGCCCCTGCGTTACGGCGGATCGCCGCGCGCAGGCCGAACTCTCGAGGACATGATGTCTGGTCTGGCCGGTCCCGTGTCCAGCAACCGCGCCGATGCCCCCGCCCGGGGCCGGACGGGCTTTTTCCTCGTGGGGCTGCTGTGCCTCGCGATCTTCCTGGCGGATACGCTATCGCCGCTCGACATGGCCATTGCCGTGCTCTACGTGGTCGTGGTGACCCTGAGCGCCAGCCTGTTCGGACGCACGGGGCTGCTGGTGGTTGCCGCGTCCTGCGTCACGCTTACGATGCTGAGCTTCGTCATCATCCACGCCACGGACTACAACGTCTCCTCCACCATGCGATGCTTCGTCAGCGTCGCGGCCATCACCGTCACCACCTTTCTCTCGCTGCGCAATCAGGAGGCGACAG
>JAYSCE010000458.1:0-3648 GCA_041915035.1 Xanthobacter sp. | reverse complement strand
CACCATGATGCCGGGCTCGTTTGGAACCAACGGCATCATCCTCGTCATCGCGCTGGTGGTGGCCGGCTGGTTCCTCTCCGGCTTCTACCGCGTGCTGCCCGACGAACAGGGCGTGGTGCTGCGCTTCGGCAAGTTCGTCGGCATCACCCAGCCGGGCCTCAACTATCACTGGCCCTATCCCGTCGAGACCGTGCTCACCCCCAAGGTGACGTTCGTCAACCGCATCGACATCGGCATGCGGGTGGGCGAGGACACGCGCCGCAACACCGCCGTGATGCGCGACGTGGCCGAGGAAAGCCTGATGCTCACCGGCGACGAGAACATCGTGGACGTGGACTTCTCGGTGTTCTGGGTCATCAACAACGCCGAGGAATACCTGTTCAACGTGCAGAACCCCGAGGGCACCATCAAGGCGGTGGCCGAGAGCGCCATGCGCGAGGTCATCGGCCGCACCAACATCCAGCCCATCCTCACCGGCGCCCGGCAGAACATCGAGACCGGCGTGCAGGAGCTGATGCAGCAGGTGCTCAACAGCTACAAGGCCGGCGTCCAGGTGACCCAGGTGCAGTTGCAGAAGGTCGACCCGCCGGAGGCGGTCATCAACGCCTTCCGTGACGTGCAGGCCGCCCGCGCCGACGCCGAGCGCACCCAGAACGAGGCCCAGACCTACGCCAACCGGGTGCTGCCCGAGGCCCGCGGTGAAGCCTCCCGCATCGAGAACGCGGCCCAGGCCTATCGCGAGCGGACCGTCGTGGAGGCCCGCGGCCAGGCCGCCCGCTTCCTCAAGGTGTATGACGAGTACCAGAAGGCCAAGGAGGTCACGCGCGAGCGCATGTACCTCGAAACCATGGAGCGCGTGCTCGGCAGCGTGGACAAGGTGCTGGTCGATCCGGCCGCCAGCCGTCAGGGCGGCAGCGGGATCGTGCCCGTGCTTCCGCTCGCCGACCAGTCCCGCCGCATCCCGGCGCCCGCCACGCAGCCCCAGGGAGCCGCCCGATGAGAAATCCGGTCTACGGCGGCGTCCTCGCCGTCCTCGGCGTCATCGCCCTCGTCCTCATCTATTCGTCGGCCTACATCGTCAGCCAGACCCAGCAGGCGCTTGTGCTGCGCCTCGGCGAGCCGCTGGCGCCCGTGACCTCGCCCGGACTGCACTGGAAGGTGCCGTTCATCGACAGCGTGGTCTATATCGACAACCGCATCCTCGACCTCGAAAACCCCCAGCAGGAGGTGATCGCGGCGGACCAGAAGCGCCTCGTGGTGGACGCCTTCGCCCGCTACCGCATCACCAACCCGCTGCGCTTCTACCAGTCGGTGGGCACGGTGCAGGGCGCCAATTCCCGCCTCTCCACGGTGCTCAACTCGGCGCTGCGCCGGGTGCTCGGCGAGAACACCTTCATCAGCGTGGTGCGCGACCAGCGCGAAGGGCTGATGCGGCAGATCAACGAGCAGGTGAACCGCGAGGCGGCCAACTTCGGCATCACCGTGGTGGACGTCCGCATCCGCCGCGCCGACCTGCCCGAGGCCAACAGCCAGGCGGTGTTCCAGCGCATGCAGACCGAGCGCCAGCGGGAAGCCGCGGAAATCCGCGCCCAGGGCAACGAGGCCGCCCAGCGCCTGCGCGCCCGCGCCGACCGCGAAGTCACCATCGTGGTGGCGGAGGCGAACTCCAAGGGCGAGCAGCTGCGCGGCGAGGGCGACGCGGAGCGCAACCGCATCTTCGCCGACGCCTTCCAGCGCGATCCCGACTTCTTCGCCTTCTACCGCTCCATGCAGGCCTATGAGGCGAGCATGAAGTCGTCCGACACCCGCATGCTGCTGGCGCCGGATTCGAACTTCTTCCGCTTCTTCCAGAACCCGACGGGAGCCCCCGCCGCGGGCGCGCCCGTCGCCCTGCCTGCGGCCGGCAACTGACCGGCCCGGCGGGCGGCATGAAGGACCTTCTGGCCGCCCTCGGCCTGATGCTGGCCATCGAGGGCCTGTGCCTCGCCGCCTTCCCGGCGGCGTGGCGCAAGGCCATCCGCGCCGTCCTGCACGCGCCGGAAACACCCATGCGCCTCGTCGGCCTCGGCGTCGGCGCCCTGGGGGTGCTGGCGGTGTTCCTGGTGCGCAGCTTCTGACAGCGGGGCCTTAGGGCCCCGTTTTCTTTTCCATCGACGCGCATCATCGCCCGGCTCGTCCGGGCGATTGCCTTCCGGGGCGCGCGGAAGCGATGGCCGGCGCAGGACCGCCGCAATCGTCCCCGAATGTCCCCCTCCCCCGCCCGCTGGATCGTGAGCATCGCGGGGCTTGCGCCCGACGCGCTGGCGTCGCAGCCTCAGGGGATGATTTTGAGGACAGCCATGCCCGCACCGTTCGTGCCTTCCCGTTCCCTCCCCCGCCGGTCCCGGCTGCCCGCGCTGCTGCTGGCGGCGGCGGTGGCTTTCGCCGGCATCGGCAGCGCGCCGCTCCACGCCGCGCCCGGCAAGGGGCCGGACACGGTGGCGGACGTGGCCGAGAAGGTGATGGACGCGGTGGTGAACATCTCCACCTCGCAGAACGTCGCCCCCTCCCGCTCGGTGCCCGCGCCGCAGCTGCCGCCCGGCTCGCCCTATGAGGATTTCTTCGACGAATTCTTCAAGCGCCGCCCGGAGGATGGCAGCGAGCAGCGCTCGCGCCGCGTCTCCTCGCTGGGGTCCGGCTTCGTCATCGATCCGTCCGGCTTCATCGTCACCAACAACCACGTCATCTCGGACGCCGACGAGATCTTCGCCAATTTCAACGACGGCTCGAAGCTGAAGGCCGAGGTGGTCGGCCGCGACACCAAGACCGACCTCGCGCTGCTCAAGGTCAACCCGCCCAAGCCCCTCGTGGCGGTGAAGTTCGGCGACAGCGAGAAGCTGCGCGTGGGCGACTGGGTGATGGCCATCGGCAACCCGTTCGGCCTCGGCGGCACGCTCACGGTGGGCGTCGTCTCCGCCCGCAACCGCGACATCAATTCCGGCCCTTACGACAACTTCATCCAGACGGATGCGGCCATCAATCGGGGCAATTCCGGCGGCCCGCTGTTCAACATGGACGGCGAGGTGATCGGCATCAACACCGCCATCATCTCCCCCTCGGGCGGCTCCATCGGCATCGGCTTCGCCGTGCCCTCGGCCACCGCCCAGCCGGTCATCGCGCAGATCGAGCAGTTCAAGGAGGTGCGGCGCGGCTGGATCGGCGTGCGCATCCAGCCCGTCACCGAGGACATCGCCGAGAGCCTCGGCCTCGGCAAGCCGCGCGGCGCGCTCATCGGCGTCGTGACGGAAAACAGCCCGGCCGCCCAGGGTGGCGTCAAGGCCGGTGACGTGATCGTCAAGTTCAACGGTCGCGACATCAAGGAAGTGCGCGACCTCACCCGCACGGTCGCCGACACCATGGCCGACAGCGAGGTGGAGGTGGTGGTGATCCGCAAGGGCAAGGAGGAGACCCTGCGCGTCAAGGTCGCCCGCATGCCCGAGGACGACAAGCCGGAAGCCTCCAAGCTTGCCCCCGAGGCGCAGAAGGTGCCGCCCAAGAAGGCCCTCGGCATCGAGCTGTCCGCCATGAGCGACGACCTGCGCAAGCGCTTCAAGATCAAGAGCGAGATTTCCGGCGTCGTCATCACCGACGTGGACCGCTCCTCCCCCG
>JAYSCE010000457.1:0-3653 GCA_041915035.1 Xanthobacter sp. | reverse complement strand
CGTCCAGGTCTTGCCGTCGTCCGAGCGGGCGACGCCGAGCGCCCGGGTGCCGCTGCGGGCGAGGGTTTCCACCGCGTCGAAATAGCCCTTCGCATCGGCCTCCGAGAGGCCGCACTGGGCGGCGATGGCCTGCGGCGCGCCCTTGGCGAAATGCACGGTCTTGCCATCGGGGCCGGTGACGCTCGCCACCGTCTTCTTGCTGACGGGATCGAAGGGCGTGAAGTCCACGCTCTTGTAGCCGTCGAGCACCTTCGGGTCCTTCACCGCGGCGATGACCGCCTTGTCGATGGCATCGTCGCTCTGGCGCTGGGAGGCGAGGGCCGCGCCGAGGATGAGATCGTCCGGTTTGGCGCTGCCCCACGGAATGGGCGCCTGGAGGGTGAGCTGGTTCAGCGTGAGCGTGCCGGTCTTGTCGGAGCACAGCACGTCCACGCCCGCCAGCTCCTCGATGGCCGAGAGGCGGGAGACGATGGCCTGCTGCTTGGAGAGCGCCAGCGCGCCCAGCGCCATGGTCACGGACATGACCGCCGGCGTCGCCACCGGCACGGACGCCACCAGCAGCACCAGCACGATCTGCACGATGGCACCGGCGTGCTGCCACTCCCAATGCCCGTCGGCGATGATGTCGCGGTGGACCTGCGCCACCACCAGCACCAGCGCCAAGGCGGCGGAAAGGATGATGAGGAAGTCACCCATCTGGATGACCGCCTTCTCCGCGTGCGACTTGGCGCCGGCCGAGGCGACGAGCTTCGCGGTGCGGCCGAAGAAGGTGCTGTTGCCCGTGGCGGTCACGAGGGCCGTCATGGTGCCCTGCCGCACGATGGAGCCGGAATAGCCGCTGTCGCCCACGCCCTTGGAGACGGGGAGCGATTCACCTGTCAGCGCCGCCTGATCGACGGAGAGATACTTGCCTTCGGTGAGGAGGAGGTCGGCGGGCAGGGTCTCGCCGCCGGCGACGCTCACCACGTCGCCGGGCACGAGGGCGGCGGTGTCGACCGTGATCCACTGGCCGTCGCGCAGCACGCGGGCCTTGAGCGCCAGCCCCTTCTTCAGCGCGGCGAGGGCGCTCGCGGCCTTGCTGTCCTGCCAGAAGCCGACGATGGCGTTGTAGATGAGAAGGCCCATCACCACGATGAAGTCGGGCCAGTCCTGGCGGATGAGCGAGAGCAGCGCCGCCGCCTCGATCATCCAGGGGATCGGCCCCCAGAAATAGCCGACCAGCTTCTCCCAGCGGCTGTCCTCATGGGCGACGATGGCGTTGGGGCCGTATTTTGCCTGAAGCTGGGCGACCTCGGCGGCGGTAAGGCCCTTGGGCGAGGAGCCGAGTTCGGTGAACTTGGCGGCGATGGCCGCGGCGTCGAGGCGGACCGGCCCGCCGGAGGACGATCCCGCCGCCGGCTTCTCGGCCAGCGCTTGGGCGGGCGGGGCGGCGGCGAGGGCTGCGCTCTGTGCCATTGGATTGCTCCCGGTCAGGCGGAACGGGTGAGCGCCAGCGTGTGCTGGGCGATCATCAGTTCTTCGTTGGTGGGGATCACGAAGGCCGCGACGGCGCTGTCCGCCGTGGTGATGCGCGGCCCATTGGCGGCATTGGCCGCCGTATCGAGGGTGAGGCCGAAGGTGGCGAGGCGCTCCAGCACGGCGGCGCGCACCTTGGCCGAGTTCTCGCCGATGCCGGCGGTGAAGACGAGCGCGTCGAGCCCGCCCAGCACCGCCGCATAGGCCCCGATGAACTTCACGAGGCAATAGACGAAATAGTCCACCGCCAGCCGGTCGTCGGCCGCCGCGCTGTCCTGCAGCACCCGCATGTCGGCGCTGTCGCCGGCGAGGCCGAGCAGGCCGGACTGGCCGTAGAGCAGCTTTTCCAGCGCCTCGGGCGTGTAGCCGGCGGAGCGCAGCAGATAGAAGATCACGTCCGCCGGCACGTCGCCGGAGCGGGTGGCCATGGGCAGGCCGGTGAGGCCGGCGAAGGCCATGGAGGTCTCGACGCTCTTGCCGTCCAGCATGGCGCAGACCGAGGCGCCGCCGCCGAGATGGGCAGCGATGACCCGCCGCGCGCCGGGCGCGACCTTGGGCACCTGCCGGCTGATGTAGTCGTAGGAGATGCCGTGATAGCCCCAGTGCCGCACGCCGGTGTCGCGCACGGCCTTGGGCAAAGCGTAGATCTGGGCCACCTCGGGCATGGTGCGGTGGAAGGAGGTGTCGAACACCGCCACCTGCGGCAGGCCGGGGAAGGCCTCGGCGATAGCCCGCGCGCCGCGCACGTTGAACGGCTGGTGCGAGGGCTCCATGGCGGACAGCCCGTCGAGATAGTCCAGCACCTCGGGCGTGATCTTCGCCGGCCCAGCAAAGCGCGTGCCGCCGAGCACCACACGGTGGCCGGCCGCCACCACCTTGATATTGGCCTCGTGCTGCTCCAGCCATTGGACGATGTAGGCCAGCGCCTCCTTGTGGCTCAGCGCATGGCCGGAACCCCATTCGTGGGCGTCGATGGGCTTGCCGTCCGGCTCCTTGGCGATGAAGTGCGGATCGCCCGCCATGCTGTCGATGCCGCCCCGGCAGAGCAAAGGCGGGTCCTCCGCGCTCGACGTCGCATAGGCGCCGAACTTGAGGCTGGTGGAGCCGGAATTGACGACCAGAACGGCGTCGGTCATGGCGGTGCCTCGCTCAGTCGGCGGCGTGGGGAAGGATCGCGTCGGGGGTGCGCTTCAGCGCATCGGCGTAGATCACCGCCGCGGCGGCGGAGAAGCGGCGCGCCTCGGCGCTGTCGGCGCGGCTCGTCAGCATCACCGGCACACGGGCGCCCACCACGAGGCCGGCGGTCTGCGCGTCGGCCATGAAGGCGAGGTTCTTGTAGACCATGTTGCCGGCCTCGATGTTGGGCACCAGCAGCACGTCGGCCACCCCAGCGACGGGCGAGTTGATGTGCTTCACCTGCGCCGCCGCGACATCCACCGCCGCGTCGAGGTCGAGCGGTCCGTCCACGATGCCGCCGACGATCTGGCCCCGGTCCGCCATCTTGGAGAGGATGGCGCCGTCGAGGGTGGCGGCCATCTTGGTGTGCACCATCTCCACCGCCGCCAGCACCGCGACCTTGGGCGTCTCGATGCCCAGCGCCTTCGCCAGGCCGATAGCGTTCTGGCAAATGTCGCGCTTCTGGTCGGTGTCGGGTGCGATGTTGAGCGCCACATCCGTCACCAGCACGCGCCGGGCATAGGTGGGCACGGACAGGATGGCGCAATGGCTCAGCAGCCGGCCGGTGCGCAGCCCCGCCTCCTTGGCCATGACCGCATGGAGCAGCACGTCGGTGTGAAGGCTGCCCTTCATCAGCGCCCCCACCTCGCCCGCGCCGGCGGCGGCGGCAGCCTTGGCGGCGGAGTCGTCCTCACCCGTGGTGGAGACGATGCGCGTGCCGAACAGGTCCAGCCCGCCGGCGGCGGCGATGCGGCGGATGTCCGCCTCCGGCCCGAACAGCACCGGCTCGATGAGGCCCGCGGCCGCCGCGTCGAGGGCGCCGGACAGGGCATCGAGGCTCAGGGGATGGACGACGCCGGTGGGCAGGGGATCGAGCCCCTTGCAGCGCTCCAGAAGGCCCTCCAGCCGGTGCTCGAGCACGGTGACGCGGATGGCCTTGTCTGGCGCGGCGACGGTGATCT
>JAYSCE010000456.1:0-3654 GCA_041915035.1 Xanthobacter sp. | reverse complement strand
CTGCCGCAGGATCTCGAACTGGCCTTCGGCATCTATGCGGTGCGCGCCGTGACGCCTGCCGGCCGGTTCGATGGCGTGGCGAACTACGGCCGGCGCCCCACCTTCGACAATGGCCGGGCGCTGCTGGAAGTCCACCTGTTCGATTTCTCCGGCGATCTCTATGGCCAGTCCCTCGAGGTGGAATTCCACGCGTACATCCGGCCGGAGCTGAAGTTCGACGGCATCGATGCCCTCGTCGCGCAGATCAAGGCCGATGCACGGCAGGCGCGCGAGGTGCTGGGGCGTAAAGTCTGACGGATCGCCGGGTTAAGTTAGCCACACCTTAACCGGCTGGTCCCATTCTGGGGCGGATGACGAAAGCCGCCAGAAAAGACCGCAAAGCCGTGCCACCCGCTCCCGCCGCTCCCCCGGAAGACCGCCGCTCGCCCTTCATCCGGCTTGCCGACCTCCTCGCGGGGATCGAGCCGGGGCGCCAGCCGCTGAGCGCCGCCGTGGGCGAGCCGCAGCATGCCATGCCGGATTTCGTCGGCCCGGTTCTCAGCAATAATCTCGCCGGCTTCGGCCGCTATCCGCGCGCCGAGGGCACGCCCACCTTCCGCGCGGCCGCGGCCCGCTGGCTGGCGCAGCGCTACAAGCTGGCAAAGCCCCTCGATGCGGACCGCGAAGTGCTGGCGCTGAACGGCTCCCGCGAGGGCCTGTTCTCCGCCGCCATCGTGGCGCAGCGCCTCGCCGATCCGGCGAAGGGGGCGAACGGCAAGCCGGCCATGCTGCTGCCCAATCCCTTCTACGCCGCTTATGCCGCGGGCGCCGAGGCCGCCGGCTGTGAGGCCGTGGTCGTGCCGACCACCAGGGAAAGCGGCTGGTTGCCTGACCTCGACGCCCTCGATCCGGACCTGCTCAAGCGGACGGTCGCGATCTACATCGCCTCGCCTGCCAATCCGCAGGGCGCCATCGCCTCGGCCGACTATCTCGGCAAGGCGCTGGAGCTGGCGCGGCGCAATGGCGCCTTCCTGTTTTCGGACGAGTGCTATTCGGAAATCTATCTGGGTGCGGAGAAGCCGGCCGGCATTCTCGAGGTGGCCGGCACAGACCTCTCGCGCGTGGTGGCGTTCAACTCCCTGTCCAAGCGCTCGTCCCTGCCCGGCCTGCGCTGCGGCTTCTGCGCCGGTGATCCGGCGTTCCTGAAGGATTTCCTCGCCTTCCGCTGGGTGGCCGCGCCGCAGGTGCCGGAGCCGCTGCAGGCGGTCGCCGTGGCGGCGCTGGAGGACGAGGCCCACGTCACCCGCTCCCGCGACCTCTATGCCGCGAAATTCGACCTTGCCGACCGCATGCTCGCCGGCCGCTTCGGCTATGAACGGCCCGGCGGCGGCTTCTTCCTCTGGCTCGACGTGTCCCACCTTGCCGACGACCACCTCACCGGCGGCGAGGCGGCGGCGGTGAAGCTGTGGCGCGAGCAGGGCCTGCGCACGGTGCCGGGCGGCTATCTGGCCCGCCGCGACCTCACCGGCGCCAACCCCTCCGCCGGTTTCCTGCGCGTCGCGCTGGTCCAGGATCTGCCCACCTGCGAGGAGGTGCTGAAGCGCCTCGTCGCGGCCCTCTGAAGGGAGCCGCGCCCATGCCCATGGCCCGCCGACGCCCGAAGGCTGCCGCTACCGCCGATGCCGTCATCAACAGCCGGATGGACGCCCATCCCCATCAGGTGCCGCGCCTCGAACTGATCCCGGAGAGCATCCGCCTCGTGGTGCGCCGGCGCGGGCGGGAGATCGTCGGCACCGGATTGATCCTGGCAACGCTGACCTCCTTCGTGGCGCTCGGCACCTGGTCCGCGGCCGACCCGAGCCTGTCCAACGCCACCCACGCTCCGGTCACGAACCTGCTGGGCCGGCCCGGCGCGATCATCGCCGACCTGCTGGTCCAATTGTTCGGCCTCGCGGCCCTCGCGGTCCTGTTGCCGCCGCTCTATGCGGGCTGGCGGCTCGTGACCCATCGGCCCTTCGCACGCGAGCGGCTGCGCATCACCTGCTGGCTCATCGGGGTGCTGGGAACCACCGCCTTCCTCGGCGCCATTCCCCAGCCGGATCACTGGCCGGGCCTCACCGGCCTCGGCGGCGCCTTGGGCGACCTGTTTCCGCGCGCCTTCGGCGTGATGCGCGGCGGCGCCCTCGCTGCCCTCGATTCGATGCTGATCGGTGCCGCAGGCCTCGCGGTGGGCGCCGCAGGCCTGTTCTTCGCCCTGAGCGGCGGCCGTCGCACGCCGCTGAAGCTTGCCCCCGCCTCCGAGCTGCCCGGCGAGGTCGGCGACGAGGACGAGGAGGACGACGGCACTGCCGTCTCCCTCGGCGCCCTTACCCACACCTTCCTCTCGTGGAAAGCCCGCCTCTCCGGCGCCGGTCTGGCGCGGCGGGCCATCCCTGCCCCCGCCCCCGCGGCCACCCCCGCGGAAGGACCCAACCAGCGGCAGGAGCCGCGCCTGGGGGGCGTAGCCGCGCCGCCGCCCGACGACGCGGCCGATGCCGCGCTGGATGCCGTCCCCGAAAGCGCAGCCGCCCGCCGACGGGCCGCCCGCCGCGGTGGCCGCCGCCCCGGCTACCAGCATCCCTCCCTCGAACTGCTGACCCCGGCGCCCCCCTCCAAGGCCCCGGCGGTGAACCCGGAGGCGCTGTCCGGCACTGCCCGGGAGCTTGAGGCGACGCTGCAGGACTTCGGCGTACGCGGCGAGATCGGCCAGGTTCGGCCCGGTCCGGTGGTGACGCTCTACGAGCTGGAGCCGGCGCCCGGCATCAAGTCATCCCGCGTCATCGGCCTCGCCGACGACATTGCCCGTTCCATGAGCGCCATCTCCGCCCGCGTCGCCGTGGTGCCGGGCCGCAACGCCATCGGCATCGAGCTGCCCAACCAGAAGCGCGACAAGGTGCTGCTGCGCGAGCTGATCGCCACCAAGGATTTCGGCGACACCGGGCACAAGCTCGCCATCGCGCTGGGCAAGACCATCGGCGGCGATCCCGTGATCGTCGATCTCGCCCGCATGCCGCATCTGCTGGTGGCCGGCACCACCGGCTCGGGCAAGTCGGTGGCCATCAATACCATGATCCTGAGCCTGCTTTACCGGCTGAAGCCGGAACAGTGCCGGCTCATCATGGTCGATCCCAAGATGCTCGAGCTGTCCGTCTATGACGGCATTCCCCATCTTCTTGCCCCCGTCGTCACCGATCCGAAGAAGGCGGTGGTGGCGCTGAAGTGGGCGGTGAAGGAGATGGAGGACCGCTACAAGAAGATGTCCAAGCTCGGCGTGCGCAACATCGACGGCTTCAACGCCCGGGTGAAGGACGCCAGCGAGAAGGGCGAATCCATTGCGCGCACGGTGCAGACCGGCTTCGACCACGAGACCGGCGAGGCCATCTACGAGCGCGAGGAGATGAACCTCGAGCCCCTGCCCTACATCGTCGTCATCGTGGACGAGATGGCCGACCTGATGCTGGTGGCCGGCAAGGACATCGAGGGCGCCATCCAGCGCCTCGCCCAGATGGCCCGCGCCGCCGGCATCCATCTGGTGATGGCGACGCAACGCCCCTCAGTCGATGTCATCACCGGCACCATCAAGGCCAATTTCCCCACCCGCATCTCCTTCCAGGTGACCTCGAAGATCGACAGCCG
>JAYSCE010000455.1:0-3665 GCA_041915035.1 Xanthobacter sp. | reverse complement strand
AAAGCGCATCGACCCAAACGATCGAAAGCCGCGCCCGCCCAGGACAGGAAAGCCGCGCTCTCAGGCGAACATGATCGCCGACAATTTCTTACGGCCTGAAAGGGTGAGCGGATCGGTCGGGCCCCAAGCCTCGAACAGCTGGACCAGCTGCTTGCGCGCCGCGTCCTCATTCCAGGAGCGGTCGCGCTTGACAATATCGAGCAGGTGAATCAGCGCGTCCTCGCGCCGGCCCTTGGCATTCAGCCCGATTGCGAGGTCGAAGCGGGCCTGATGGTCCGCGGGGTCGAGGTCGAGCTTTGCCTGAAGCGTCGCGAGATCGCCCAGCGACGCCGCCTGCTCGGCGACATCGAGGGCGGCGCGGGCGGCGGCGATGGACGCGTCGTTCGCCTTGTCGGCGGGCGCCAGCGCAAGCGTCGCCTTCGCCTGTTCCAGCGCGCCGGCCGCCACCTGGGTCCGCACGAGGCCGGCGAGCGCCTTCAGATTGTCCGGCTCCTCGCCCAGCACGCCAGCGAAGATTTCCGCCGCCGCGGTCAGGTCGCCGTCCGCCAGCGCGCCCTCGGCCGCCGCGAGGGCTTCCTCCAGCCCGTCCGTTGCGGGACCCAGGAGACGATCGATGAACGCCTTCACCTGCCCTTCCGGCAGGGCGCCCATGAAGCCGTCCACCGGCTGGCCATTCACGAAGGCATAGACGGTGGGCACCGACTGGATGCCGAGCTTGCCGGGGATCACCGGGTGATCGTCGATATTCAGCTTGGCGAGGCGCACCTTGCCCTTGGCGGCCTTCACCACCTTCTCGATCACCGGGGTGAGCGTCTTGCACGGACCGCACCACGGCGCCCAGAAATCCACGAGCACGGGCCGGCGCTTCGACTCTTCCATCACCTCGGCCATGAAGGTCTGGGTGGTGGTATCGATGATGTCGCCGCCGGCGCTGTCCGAACCCGCAGCCGGTTTGGCACCCGTGGCGCCTGCCTGATTGAGCAGCATGTGTCGCAATCCCCGAAAATCCAGCCCCGCAGCGCCTAGAAGCGCCATCGCCGGGTCGGCCGTCCCCTTAGATGGGGCGCCGCCGCACCGACGCAATGCGGCGCTTGCGGCCTTGTACCCCTTTCGCGGGCGGAAGGTAAGGCAGGGGGCGTTGGCACAACCATAGGCAGTGAACGCACACGTCTCCCGTCAGCCCGCGGGACAACCCCTGTGGATCGTTGGCCGGCCAAGGCTTGCGCAGGGGCGGCGACCCATGCACGCTGGTTTGACCTCCACCGGAAAGGCTGGCACACCCCGAGGCAATGATCCTGTTTCCCGTTCCCACAGCCAAGATCGCGGCATGAAGTTCGACCGCCTGCGGCTCGTGGGCTTCAAGACCTTCGTCGAGCCGACCGATCTCCTGATCGAGCCCGGCCTTACCGGCGTGGTGGGGCCGAACGGGTGCGGCAAGTCCAATCTTGTCGAGGCGCTGCGCTGGGTGATGGGCGAAAGCTCCTACAAGGCCATGCGCGCCAACGATATGGAGGATGTCATCTTCTCCGGCACCACGGGGCGGCCGGCGCGAAATTCCGCAGAGGTGGTGCTGCACCTCGACAATTCCGACCGCACCGCCCCGGCCGCCTTCAACGAGTGGGACCAGTTGGAGATCGTCCGCCGCATCGAGCGCGGCGCGGGATCGAGCTACCGCATCAATGGCAAGGACGTGCGCGCCCGCGACGTCCAGCTCATCTTCGCCGACGCTTCCACTGGTGCCCGCTCACCGGCTCTCGTACGTCAGGGGCAGATCGGCGAGATCGTCGGCGCCAAGCCCAACGCCCGCCGCCGCATCCTGGAAGAGGCCGCCGGCGTCGCCGGCCTCCACGCCCGCCGCCACGAGGCAGAAACCCGGCTGAAGGCGGCCGAGCAGAATCTGCTGCGGCTGGAAGACGTCATCACCCAATTGGGCACGCAGGTGGACAGCCTGCGCCGCCAGTCCCGCCAGACCGTGCGCTACAAATCTCTGGCGGCCGAAATCCGCCAGTGCGAGGCGACTCTGCTCTGGCTGCGCTGGCAGGACGTGACAAAGGCGTTGGCCGACGCCGAGCAGGCCGTCGAAGCCGCCCGGCGCGACGGCGCCGAGCATACCCGTCTTCAAGCCGAAGCCGCGCGTCTTCAGGCCCTCGCCGCCCACGCCCTCCCCGCTTTGCGCCAGAAGGAGGCGGAAGCCGCCGCAGCGCTGCAGCGCCTCACCCATGCCCGGCAGGAGCTGGACGCCGAGGAGGCCCGCCTCGCCGCCCGCAAGGAAGAGCTGGAGCGCCGTCTCGTCCAGCTGACCCAGGATACCGCCCGCGAGGAGGCCCTTTCCCACGACGCCGAGAGCGTGCTGGAGCGTCTCGCCACCGAGGCCGAAAACCTGCGCTTCGAGCAGGAGGAGGCGGCCGAGCGCGAGGCCATCGCAACCGACATGCAGGAAGAGGCTGCCGCCTTCCTGGAGGAGGCCGAGCGCGCGCTGGAGGAGAAGACCGCGCACTTCGCCGATCTAGGCGCCCGCCGCGCCTCGCTGGAGCAGCTTCTGCGCGAGACGCGCGACCGGCTGGTGCGCAACGCTGCCGAGCGCGCCTCGGTGGAGGCGGAGGAAAGCCGCCTGAAGCAACAGGCCGGTACCGACGCCCTCGAAGGCCTCCGCATGGAAGCCGAAGCCGCCCGCGACGCCCTGGCGGAGGCGGAAGAAGCGAGCATCGACGCCGAGGTGGCCCACACCCTCGCCCGCCGCGCCATCGAGGAACTGCGGCCGACCCTCGCCGAGGCGCAGGCCCGCTTCGGCCGGCTGGAGACGGAGGCCCGGACGCTGGCGAAGGTGCTTCAGTCCAGCGATGCGCGCTTCCCGCCTGTGGCCGATCTCGTGACAGTCGCCAAGGGCTATGAGACGGCGCTAGGCGCCGCCTTGGGCGACGATCTCGATTTGCCGGTGGACGGCGCCGCCCCCGCGCGCTGGGCCGGTGCGGCATTGGACCCGTCCGATCCCGCTTTGCCGGACGGGGTCGAGCCCCTGTCGCGATTTGTCTCCGGCGCCCCGGCGCTGGCGCGGCGTCTGGCGCAGGTTGGCATCGTCTCCCGCGCCGACGGCCCCGCTCTGGCTACTAGGCTGGAGGCGGGCCAGCGCCTCGTCTCCATGGAGGGGGACCTGTGGCGCTGGGACGGCGTGGTCGCCGCCGCCGATGCCCCCACAGCGGCCGCCCGCCGGCTCGCCGAGCGCAACCGCCTCGCCGACATCGAGGCCGAGGCGGCCCTGGCGGAAGCGCATCTCGACGAGGTGCGCGCCACCCTCGCAGACCGCGAGAGCGTGCTGCGGCAGGCCGCCGAGGCGGAGACAGTTGCCCGCGAAGCCCGCCGCACCGCCCAGTGCGCCGCCGAGGCGAGCCGCACCACGCTGGAGGCGGCTGAGCGCCGCGCCGCCCAGCATCTTGCGCGCCTCTCCGCGCTGGCCGAGGCGCGCAATCGCCTCGCCGCCGTGCGGGGCGAATCGGAAGCATCGCTGGCCGACGCCGAGCGCCAGCTCGCCACCCTCGACACGCCGCAGGTGCTCGAATCGGAACTGGCCCGCGCCCGTGCGGACACGGCCGAGCGCCGCGCCGCCGTGGCGGAGGCTCGCGCCCGGCTCGATGCCTTGCGGCGCGACGCCACCCAGCGGATGCGTC
>JAYSCE010000454.1:1463-3683 GCA_041915035.1 Xanthobacter sp. | reverse complement strand
AAAAAGCCGATGCGCCGCCCGCCCTCGCCGAGGTTCGGCAGTTCCAGCGGGCGGGTGAAGTCCCCCTCCACCGGCGTCATGGCCACGGCCGGATAGTCCCGCGCCAGCGCGGCCACGGCGGCGCGCATGTGCGGCCCGGAAATGTCGATGGGCACGTAGGCCGCAGGATGCTCCAGCGCGTCGAGCAGCAAGCGCACCTTCACGCTCGATCCCGAGCCGAACTCCACGAGGCTCGCACCCGGGCCGGCAATGGCGGCGATATCGTCCGCACGGGCCTTGAGAACATCGAGTTCGGTGCGGGTGGGATAGTATTCGGGCAGGCGACAGATCAGATCGAACAGGCGCGAGCCGGCCTCATCGTAGAAATACTTGGGCGAAAGCTGCTTGGGGCTGGCGGACAGCCCCTCGATCACGTCGGCACGGAAGGCTGCGCGCTCGGGCGTCTCGTGACTCTCAGCGGCGCACAGAAGGGTCGAAGCGCGCATCAGGCATCCTCGGCAAGGCGCAGGCCGGCGAAGGCCCAGCGCTGGTGGGGATAGAAGAAATTGCGGTAGGTGGCCCGGGCATGGCCCTCGGGCGTGGCGCAGCAGCCGCCGCGCAGCACCATCTGCGACGACATGAACTTGCCGTTATATTCGCCGAGCGCGCCGGGCGCGGGGCGGTAGCCGGGATAGGCCACGTAGGGGCTCTGTGTCCATTCCCAGACATCGCCGAACATCTGCGCGGGCAGATCATCCGTGGCGGCCGGAAGCGGGCGCAGCGCGCCGCTGTCGAGGAAGGTTCCGGCGACGGGCAGCCCCCGGGCTGCCACTTCCCATTCGGCTTCCGTGGGCAGCCGCTTGCCGGCCCACCGGGCGAAGGCGTCGGCCTCGTAATAGCTGACGTGAACGACCGGGGCCGCGGGATCGAGAGGGCCGAGCCCGTTCAGCGTGAACGCCTGCCACTCGCCCTCATGACGCTCCCAATAGAGCGGCGCCTCATATTCCCCCGCCTTCACCCGCGCCCAGCCGTCTGCCAGCCAAAGGTCCGGCCGGCGATAGCCGCCGTCTGCGAGGAAGGCGAGCCATTCGCCGTTGGTCACTGCGCGGGACGCGAGGCGGAAGGGGCGCATCAGCACCTCGTGGCGTGGCCCCTCATTGTCGTAGGAGAAGCCCTCTCCGGCATGGCCTATCTCGAAGATGCCGCTGGGATAATCGATGAAAGCCAGCGGCCGCGCCTCCGCGGTCGGCGCTGGGGCCGCGGGCCGGTAGGCCGGGCGCAAGGGATTGGCGGCGAATAGGTTCAGGATGTCCATCAGGATCAGTTCCTGATGCTGCTGCTCGTGGTTGATGCCGATCTCCAGCAGTGGCGCGAGCCGGCCGAAGGCCTCCTGGTCTGCGCCGGCCAGAAGCTCGGTCATGGCCTGCGTCACATGCCGGCGATAGGCCGCCACCTCCACCACGGTCGGCCGGGTGATGAGACCGCGCGCGAAGCGGGCGTGGCGGGGGCCGGCGGCCTCGTAATAGGAATTGAACAGGAAGGCGAAATCCGCATTGGCGACCGCGTAACCGGGCAGATGCGGCACCAGCAGGAATGTCTCGAAGAACCACGAGACATGGGCGAGATGCCACTTTGTCGGGCTGCAATCCGGCATGGATTGCACCGTCTGGTCTTCGGGATGGAGGCGCTGCGCCAGATCTTCGGTTTGCGCGCGCACCTTCAGAAAGCGGGCGATAGCGGCGCTGCGGGCGGCTTCACCGCTGGCCTCGGAGGAAAAAGGCTGCGTCGCCGCGAGCGGATTCCAGGGCTTGTTCATTCTTCCTCGCTCGACCGGTGCGGCCTGAACCGCCTCCCGGATAAACGCCGCAGACGACATGTGGTTTCTACGGGCGTGTTCGCGTTTCGGACGTCCGACGTTACATGTGACCGCGCACGATCGCGCGAGGCTGCTCAAAGACGAACGTGCGGATCAGAAACCGGCCAAGGCGATCAGGGCGTCGATGGAGCGGCGGGACGGGCTAGCCGCCCGGAACAGCGCAAGCGTGCGCACATGGCCCCGGCCGTCGGGAAGTGCACGGGTCTCCACCTCCCCCGCCCGCCGCCAACGCTCCACCACCGCTTCGGGCAGAAGGGTGCGCCCGAGCCCGGCGGCGACGCATCCCATGATACCGTCCAGGGTGCCGAGTTCCAGCGGAGGCAGTTCGCCGAACGCCTCGGTGAAGCGCGCACGGTAGCAGCAGC
>JAYSCE010000454.1:0-1453 GCA_041915035.1 Xanthobacter sp. | reverse complement strand
AAAACGACGGCTGCCGCCTCTGCCGCGCCGCTCGCCGGCAGCACCTCTACCAATTCTTCCTCGAACAGCGGCACGCTGGCAAAGCGCGCCTCCGCCGCCTCTTCGGCCACGAAGGCGAGGTCGATGTCGCCTCGTCCGAGCGCCGCGACCAGTTCGCCGCTGGTGCCGGTGGTGATGGACAGGCGCAGGTCAGGCAGCTTCGCCCGCGCCGCCTTCAGCAGGCGCGGCAGGCGCACGGCGGCGGTGGTCTCCATGGTGCCGAGGCGCAGCGGCGGGAAGGCCTCGGCCGCCGAGCGCAGGCGCTTCTCGGCCTCTTCCGACAGACGGACGATGCGCGCGCCATAGTCGATGGCCATCACACCGGCGGCGGTGGGCACCATGCGGCCGTCGATGCGCTCCACCAGCTTCTGGCCGAGCCTCTCCTCCAGCTTCCGAAGCCGGGTGGTGACGTTGGACTGAACGCAGCCGAGCCGCCCGGCGGCACGGGTGACGCTACCCGTGTCGGCCACGGCTTCAAGGAAGCGGAAATCGCGCAAATCCATCATCAGAAGTGAACGATAATATCAGAATGTTTCAATTTCAATGATTGTTGGAAGCGCGATAATGGCGGCCAGCCTACGGGAGACCGACGCCATGACCACCACCAAGCCTGATGCCCCGAATGACGCGGCTTCCGCTCGCTGGCCGGACCGGCGCATCCTCGACCTCTTCGGCATCGATCATCCGATCCTGCTCGGCCCCATGGCCGGTCCCGGCTCGCCGGAACTCGCCATTGCGGTCGGCTCGGCCGGCGGCCTCGCCTCCCTGCCGTGTGCCATGTACGGGGCGGACGATCTGAAGGCGGCGGTGGCGAAGATCCGCGCCGGCCTGCCGGGCAAGCCGCTCAACCTCAACTTCTTCTGCCACACCCCGCCGCAGGACGATCCGGCGCGGGCGCTGCGTTGGCGGGCGCGGCTGGCCGACTATTATGTCGAGGCCGGGCTCGACCCCGCCGCCAGCACGCCTTCCCCCTCCCGCGCGCCGTTCGACGACACCTTCTGCGCGGTGGTGGAGGAGATGCGCCCCGAGGTGGTGAGCTTCCATTTCGGCCTGCCGGCGCCGAACCTCGTGGCCCGGGTGAAGGCCACGGGCGCGAAGATCATCTCCTCCGCCACGACGGTCGCCGAGGCGCGCTGGCTGGAGGATCACGGCTGCGATGCCATCATCGCCATGGGGTTCGAGGCCGGCGGCCATCGTGCCCTCTTCCTCGGCGGCGACTATTCGCAGACGCCCATCGGCTGGCAGGACGTGGCCCGGCAGGTGGGCACCTTCTCCCTCGTGCCGCAGGTGGCAGATGCGGTGAAGGTGCCGATGATCGCCGCCGGCGGCATCGCCGATGCGCGGGGCATCGTGGCGGCGCTCGCGCTGGGGGCGTCGGCGGTGCAGATCGGCACCGCCTTCCTGTTCTCGCCGG
>JAYSCE010000453.1:0-3701 GCA_041915035.1 Xanthobacter sp. | reverse complement strand
ATCTGCGCCTTCATCACCGCGCTCATGGCGCCGTGCCGCTCCGGGCTGCACCAGACCTGCCCCTCGGACCACAGGGTGAGTTCGCGCAGCTCCGCCACCTTGGGGTGCTCCACCGGGGCGCCATCGGGCAAGGGCAGGCCATCCGCGTGATAGACCCGCGTTTCCGCGCCGAGCCGCTTCAGCAGCCGCTCCGCCTCCAGCGTCAGCAGGCGGGAATAGGAGCGCTCGCGCAGGGAGCCGTAGAGCAGCAGGATGCGCGGGGGATGGCGCGCGGGCGCGGCGGGGATCAGCCGGTCGAGGCTCGGGACGTGAAACAGGGCCTCGGTTACGTTGGGCAAAGTGTCGTCGGTCACGGATGCGCCTCGCCTGATCTCGCTCCGCCGCTCTCATAGCAGGCCCGAGCGCAGCTCACAGCATCCATCCCCGAAGCGCGGCCCTGCGCCGCTCCGAAGCAGGTGCACCGAGCTTGAGCAGACATAAAGTCAAAATATAAGCAAAAGTGCAAAACCTACGCATGATTACGCGCCCGTGAGATCACTTCCCCGCCGCCTCCGTGTGATGTGAACTATTCGATTGACGTCGCACGCGGCCGACCGAATATATTCTGCGACATTTTCTGGCCCCGTATCGGCGTCCCAACCGGGAGAGTGCTATGGGTATGCAGTCCATCGGTGACTTCAAATGGCCCGGTCTCATGCGACCGGACGGCGCGCCCATCACGCTCAATCGCGACGCCTTCATCGCCATCGATCGCTACAAGGACATCAGCTACGATCCGGTGTACCGGCCGCAGGCGCTCTACCATCGCGCGCTGGAGGGCCTGCACGCCAACAACGGCGCCTTCCTGCTGCAGGAGGTGGCAACCAACCTGCCCATCTACCGGGAAGACACGGGACCCACCGACTTCCACCTGCACCTGCCGCCCGGCGGCTTCCAGCTGGTGCTCGTCACCTCCGGCATGTTCACCTTCGACTATGACGGCAAGGTCCATTACGTGGGGCCGGGTGCGGTGATGCTGCAAAGCGCCATCGTCCACCGCCAGCTCTTCTACACATGGTCGGGCCTCTCGACGGAAGAGAATCTGAAAACGCCGCAGACCGTGGTGCCGGACCCGCTCTGCATGGGCTATTCGGGCAAGTTCCTGGAAGCCTTCATCACCGACCCCTCCACTTTCCCGAACCCCACCGTCGTCGGCCCGGACAAGATCCGCGAGGACGAGACGCCCCGCACCGCCTGGAAGCATCCGCTGCACAACCGGCCAAAGGGCGCGGGCTTCTGGGTCCAGGACCCGCTTGCGCTCGACGCTCTGTTCCGCCCCTACCCGGCCGACGCGCTCGGTCCGGTGGCCTCGACCATGCCGGTGCATGTGCGCGACCTCGGCATCGAGGCGCCGAGCGGCGATCTCGTCACCGGCCACATCATCGCCACCGATCCGCGCGGCGGCGCGGTGCTGCCCAAGTCCGCGGGGGCGGCCGACGCGGAGGGGCTGGCGAAGGGAGAGGTTGTGGTCTACCGCATCATCCGCGGCAGCGCGGGCTTCGCGGACGGCGCGGGCAAGCCTATCGAACTCGCCACCGGCGATACGGTGACCGCCGGCAAGGGCGCCATCCGGCTCGCGGAGATCGGCGAGGACACGCAGATCCTGCGGCTCGGCCTCCTCAACGGCTTCGATGCGCTGAAGATGTGGACGCCCAACCAGCGGGACGAGATCGACGCCCTCGCCGGCCAGATCATCACCCGCGCCGACCTGCGCTCGGACCGCCTCGCCGGCAGCCCCGTGGGCTATCTCTACGAATAGGCCGGCTCAGCCGAACATGCCGGCGACCATGCCGCGATACCAGTCGGCATTCTCCTCCTGCTGGCGGTGGCGCAGGGCTGGCGGCTCGCCAGCCGCCGAGACGGTGCCCTCCACCTCACGGATGCGGCCGTCCTGCGGCCGGTAGAGCCCGCTCACCTTCACCGCATCGTCGGCCGTGATGAGGCTCCAGCAGGTGCTGGCATAGCTGGCCTCAGGAGCCACCTCGCCGAACAGGCCGGCGAGCAACGCGCGCGCCGCCACCTGCGCCTGGCTCCCCGCGGCGAAGGCGGATTTCGGGATCTCGCCGCCGATGGCGGCATCGCCGATGACGAAGACGGCGGGGTCAAGCGCCGAGGCCATGGAGACGGCATCCACCGGGCACCAGCCCGAGGCATCGGCCAGCCCCGCGCTGCGCGCGATCGCCCCCGCCTTCTGCGCCGGAATCACGTTCACCAGCGCCGCCTCTTTATAGGTCTCGAAGCCGGTGACGACGGTGCCGGTGGTCGGGTCCACCGAGACGAGGCCGTCGGAAATATCCGGCGCCATCCATTCCACCATGCCGGGATAGTGGCCCTCCCAGCCTTCCTGAAAGAGGCCCTGCATGGAGAATTTCGGCTTGGGGTCCACGATGACGATGCGCGCCCCGCCGCGGCCCGTGCTCTTCAGCCGATGCGCCATCATCGAGGCGCGCTCATAGGGCGCGGGGGGGCAGCGGAAGGGATTGGGAGGGGCGATGATGACGATGAGGCCGCCATCCGGCACCGCCTCCAGCCGGTCTTTCAGGATGCGCAGCTGGTCGCCGCCCTTCCAGGCATGCGGCATGGCCGTCTCGGCCGCGCGGCTCCAGCCGGGCACGCTGTCATAGTCGAGATCGATGCCGGGGGAGAGGATGAGGCGGTCGTAGGCAAGGCGCCCGCCATCGGCGAGCCGCACCTCGCGCCGCTCCCGGTCGATGGCGTCGGCCCGTTGCGGCACGACGCGCCCGCCGGCTCGCACGAGACCGTCGTAGCCGAATTCCAGCGCGGCGAAATCGATGACGCCGCCGAGCCAGAGGTTGGAGTGGAACACCGCCACGTAGCGCGGCTCCGGCTCCACCAGCGTGACCTCCACCCGGCCATCGCGCAGCAGCGCCCGGGCGGCATTCGCCCCGCCGGCGCCGCCGCCCACGATCACCACCCGCGGCTTCCCCTGCGCGGCGACGTAGGGCGCGCAGAGCAGCGCCGCCGCCAGCGCCGAACCGCCCAGCAGCGCCCGTCGCGAGACGCCGCCCGCGCGCGTCATGTCGTCAGCCGACCTTGAGGTAGCCGAACCCCTTGCCCTGCAATGCGCCGGCGGTGGCGATGCCGGAGGGCACGAAGGCGATGAAGGCCTCGTCGCGCGCCTTCTCCTTGGGCACATGGTTGCGCTCGAAGGTGTAGGCGCACAGGTAGACCTTCAGCCCGTTCTTGGCGAGGGCGGCGATCTTCTCGTTGAGCGTGGGATCGAGGGTTTCCTTTTCCCACATGGTGCCGTTGAGATTGTCGAGGAAGAATTTGATGCCGCCCGCGTGGGCCACCATCACGATCTGCAGCGCGAAAGGGTCAGCGCCGTAGGAGGCGTAGTGGTTGTTGATGTTGTTCAGCGTCTGGGCGAACCGGGCATGGTCGCCATAGTCCACGTGGTAGACGCAGGCGGTGTCCGCTTCCTTCTTGATGTCGGCGAGCTGGAGCGACTGAACGGCGGCATGGGCCGACGTCGAGGCCGCGATCGGCGCAGCGCCCGCAAGCGCCATGGTGCCGAGGAAGGCCCGGCGGTCGAAATGGGGCATGGTTTTCTCCCGTCATCGGCGTCTGGCGCGCCGTGTTTCCCGCACTGTGCCACCCGCCCGCCCCGTTCCGCAACGGCGGGGCGGGTGGCACGTCTC
>JAYSCE010000452.1:0-3705 GCA_041915035.1 Xanthobacter sp. | reverse complement strand
ATTGACCACGTTGAATGCGACCAGCCAGGACAGCACGGCCGCGGCAATGAGGATCCAGACATAGAGCTGGAGAACGACCAGAATAACGTCGAGCAGCGCGCGCATCGTCGGAAGGGTCCCCGGGAAGTGGCGTGCCAGCAATAGCGCCACCTGTGGTCCGGGAACAAGGCCACCCGACTGCCCCCGGCCCCCGCCGGCTGCGTCAGCCGGTCGCGTCCGGGTCCCGCGGCTTGTCGGGATCGGGCAGGGCACCGGCCCCCGGCGTCTTTTCCGGGTCCGTCAGTTGCGGCTTGGCGTGCGGGCCGGCCGCGGGTTTCTGGCGCTGTGCCTCGAGGTCGCGCTTTTCGGCGGCGTCGGTGGACGGCGCGCCTTCTTTAGGCTTCTGCAGCTTCGCTTCGTCCGGTTTCACGGCAACCTCCATGATGTGACCATGATTTGGAGACAACGCTCCCGGCCGTGTTCCGTTGCAGCGTCGCCTTGCCCCACGGCCAGGCCGCGCCGCGACGGAGCTTTCGTTTGTCCGCGCGGCCGACTTTGACGTGCCGCCTTGACTTGCCCGCGCGGCAAAGGCAGCTTCCCGCCGCTTTTGGGGGCGCTGACCTCCTCCAACCCCACGGACCCTCATGCGCAGCTATCTGGACTTCGAGAAGCCGGTTGCCGAACTCGAGGCCAAGGTGGAAGAGCTGCGCGCGCTCTCCTCTTCCGGCGACGGCGTGGCCATCACCGACGAGGTGCTGAAGCTGGAGGGCAAGGCGCGCGACGCTTTGGTCGCGCTCTATGCGAATCTCACGCCTTGGCAGAAGACGCTGGTGGCCCGCCATCCGCAGCGTCCGCATTTCGCCGACTTCGCCCGCGGCCTGTTCGAGGACTTCACGCCTCTCGCGGGCGACCGCAAGTTCGGTGAGGACGAGGCCATCATCGGCGGATTCGCCCGCTTCCGCGGCGAGGCGGTGTGCGTGCTGGGCCATGAGAAGGGCTCCAGCACCGAAACCCGCATCCGGCACAATTTTGGCATGGCCCGCCCCGAGGGCTACCGCAAGGCCGCCCGCATCATGGAACTGGCCGACCGCTTCGGCGTGCCCATGATCTCGCTGGTGGATACGGCCGGCGCCTATCCCGGCATCGGCGCCGAGGAGCGCGGGCAGGCCGAGGCCATCGCCCGCTCCACCGACGCCTGTCTTGCGCTCTCCGCGCCCAATGTCGCCCTCATCATCGGCGAGGGCGGTTCGGGCGGCGCCATCGCGATCGCCACCGCCAACAAGGTGTTGATGATGGAGCACGCCATCTACAGCGTGATCTCGCCGGAAGGCGCGGCCTCCATCCTGTGGCGCGACACCGCCAAGGCGCAGGACGCAGCCACCAACATGAAGATCACCGCGCAGGACCTGCTGCGGTTCGGCGTCATCGACGGCATCGTCAAGGAGCCGGCCGGCGGCGCCCATCGCGATGCGGACGCGGCGATCTCAGCGGCGGGCGATGCCATCGCCGATGCGCTGTCCTCGTTGGCGGGGCTCGACGGCGCGCAGGTGCGCAAGGCGCGCCGCGACAAGTTCCTCGCCATCGGCCGTACCCTCTGACGGGCGCGGCTTGGCGGCCACAGCAGTAAGGAATCCTTAACCATGGCGCTGCGGCATGGGGGAAGCGGGCCGGAGTTTCCCCATCTTGGCCGCATTTGCCTTATTTTCTCCATCGGGCCGGAGCGACGCTGATAACGTCGCATCAAGGGGGACCGGTTAGCCTTCTCGGCCTTACGGCCGGTCCGGACCCGGGAGTTTCGCGTTGAGCCGCTTTGCCATGAGCCGTCCGATGACGACCCTCTCCTCGCGCTTCACGGCGCGGCTGCGCATGGCGGCCCTCGCTGGCTGCGCGGCCCTCGCCCTCGCGGGCTGCAACGCCACCGATTCCGAGGTCGCGCGCAAGGCGAACAAGCCGCTGTCGCCGGAGATGGTGTCGCTGCTGGCGAAGAAGGACATGGCGCCGTCGACGCCCATCCTGGTGCGCATCTACAAGCAGGAATCGGAGCTGGAGGTCTGGAAGGTCACGTCCGAGGGCAGCTATGCCCTGCTCAAGACATATCCCATCTGCCGCTGGTCCGGCGAGCTCGGCCCGAAGGTGGGCACGGGCGACCGGCAGGCGCCGGAGGGCTTCTACACCATCACCCCCGGCCAGATGAACCCGAACTCCAGCTATTATCTGGCGTTCAACCTCGGCTTCCCCAACGCCTATGACAAGGCTTACGGGCGCACCGGCGATTTCCTGATGGTGCATGGCGACTGCTCGTCCTCGGGCTGCTACGCCATGACCGACGACCAGATTTCCGAGATCTTCTCCCTCGCCCGCGAGAGCTTCGCCGGCGGCCAGCGCGCCTTCCAGGTGCCGGCCTATCCCTTCCGGATGACGGCGAAGAACCTCGCCCGCTACCGCAACAACCCCAACATGGCGTTCTGGCGGAACCTCAAGCAGGGCTCTGACCATTTCGAGGTGACGAAGCAGGAGCCGAAGGTGTCGGTGTGCAACCGCACCTATGTGTTCGATGCCACGCCCGCGCCGGGCCGCGCCTTCGACGCGAACCAGGCCTGCCCGCCCTATCAGGTGCCGGAGCAGATCGCCTCGGCGGTGGCCGCCAAGCAGCGGTCGGACGATGCCCAGGTGGCGGCGCTTTCCACCACCGCGCCGGTGGCTCCGGTGAAGACCGGCGCCGATGGCGGCATGCACCCGGTGTTCCTCGCCAAGCTCAAGGAGCGTGAGACCGGGCAGCTGTCTTATACCCAGGCGCCCGGCCGCCTGCCGGAATATGTGAATCCGCCGAAGGAGACGCCGGCCAAGCTTCAGGCGGACGCGCTGCTGCGTGCTGACCAGAGCGACGGCGCCCCGGCCACCACGGGCTCCCTGGCGGCGGCGTCCGCCGCGGCCACGGCACCGCAGCCCACCACAGTCGCCACCAGCTCCTATTCCCGGTAGTCCAGCTTCCACTCCCGGGGCGGCGCCATCGCGCGCGCGATGGCGTGCGCCTTGCCGACGGTCGATGGTTCAGCCTACGCTTTTCCGTCGCCTGGCGGGTGCGGCGGGGGAGGGCGGACCATGGGGCATGATGTCTGGTGTCGGCGGATGGCCGCCCTCACGGCCGTCGTCGGCTGGGCTGCGCTGATCCTCCAGCTGGTCATCGTGGTCCAGAAGATGGCCGCCGTCGGCCAGGGATTTGGCCCGGCGCTGTGGCGCTTCCTCGGTTTCTTCACGGTGCTCACCAATCTCGGCGTCGCCATCGTCGCCACCGAGATCGCGCTCGGCGGCCTGCATGCCCTCACCGGGGCGCGGGCGCGGCTGACGACGGTGGTCTCCATCGTGCTGGTGGGCATTATCTATGCCCTGTTGCTGCGCCACGTGTGGAATCCGCAAGGCGCGCAGCTCGTCGCCGACCGCCTGCTGCATCAGGCGGTGCCGGTGCTGTTCCTGATCGTCTGGCTGGTGGGGCCGCACGGGCGGCTGCGGCTGGCCGACACGCTCTGGGCCATGGCGCCGCCGCTCGCTTATCTCGTCTATGCGGTGGCGCGCGGCGAGGCGGACGGCTGGTATGCCTACTGGTTCCTCGACCCGGCCAAGCTCGGGGTGGAGAAGATGGCGCAGAATGCCGTGGTGCTGGCGGTGGTGTTCTTCACCACCGCGCTCATCTTCGTGGGCATCGACCGGGCGATCGGCCACCGGCGC
>JAYSCE010000451.1:2956-3711 GCA_041915035.1 Xanthobacter sp. | reverse complement strand
AGCAGCGACACGAACAGGATCACCGACACGAGCAGTGCCCCCACCAGCCCGCCGCCGCCGACCTCGATCTCGCTGGCGGTGATGGCGTGGCCGGTGAATTTCGCGACCACCGACCGCTCGATGACGTGGAAGACAAGGAAGAACAGGGTGCAGATCACCGCCTCGTAGAGGATGACGAGGATGAGCGGCCGGCCCTTCAGCCAGCGGGCGACCTCGAGATCCTCGATCACCAGCAGCACCTTGGCGAGCACCAGCGCGTTGAGGAAGGCGAAGCCCTGTAAGGTCATGCTGCCGCCATGGGCGCGTTCCACGACAGCCTGGTTCAGCACGAACAGGCCGAGCAGCACCCACAGATAGAGAAACAGGAACAGGAAGCTGCGAACCTCCCGGATGGCCAGTTCCTTCAGGGCCGCGGCGCGGCCGCCTCCGGTCGCATTGCCCTCAGGGCGCCCCTCGCTCATGTCCGATCTCCCCCGGTTCCGGCCTGCCGCACATCCGCGCCTTGGTGCGGGACGGCGGGGTGCACAGCCGACGCGCCGGGCGCGACGCCAACCTTCAGCATCCCCGCGATCCCCGCGACCTCGGCCCCGGCGCGCGCGTGCCGGATGCTGCGCTGCGTGCCGGGCACACAGATGTGCGGGAAGGAGCCTGCAAAGGCAATACGGACAGGTTCAAGCTTCTCGCCGCGACATGGTCGCTGCGCAGGGTGCCGGCGCGGCAGGTGGGCGTGGCGCGGGGCCGTGAGAACGCGTCGG
>JAYSCE010000451.1:0-2946 GCA_041915035.1 Xanthobacter sp. | reverse complement strand
GCACGAAGGAATGGACATCGCGGTGGGCGTCTTGATGGCTGCGCATCCGATGAGGGTGAGGCTTTCACTACGCGTCGCACCGACGGCGCGGATGGGGAGCGGGAAAGCCACGATCCATCGGGCCTATAGCAGGAGACGCCTGCGCTCACTTGCGATTTTGCGACTGAAATGGAAATCTTCCGCTCTCGGACAGCCTTGGGCTGGCACGCGTTTGGCGGGATCGGGACATGCCGGAGGGATCGCAACGGGTCGGTGCGCTGGTTCATGTGCCCGACGTCCTGCGCGGTCTCGGTGTGGAGCCTGGCGAGGTTCTTGCCGCCTGCGGCCTCGCGCCCGACGCTATCGTCGATCCCGAAGGCCAGATCCCGTTCACGACGGCGAGCCGCCTCGTCCACGTGGCGGCCGGGCGCTCCGGCTGCCCGCATTTCGGCCTGCTGGTGGGCCAGAGGAACGCCAGCGAGAGCCTGGGCCTCGTCGGCCTGCTGATGCGCAACGCGCCCACCTGGGGCCGCGCCATCCTCGACCTCGCGGAGAATCAGCGCCGCTATGTGCGCGGTGCCGTCCCCTACGTCATGGAGCGCGAGGGCGTCGCGTGGAGCGGCTATTGCGTCTACCAGCGCAATGCCGAGGGCGCCGAGCACATGGAAGACGGCGCCATCGCCATCGGCTTCAACCTGATGCGCGAACTGTGCGGCGCCCGCCCCTCGGAGGTCTGGCTGGCGCGCCGCGAGCCGGCCGATCCGCGCCCCTATCATGCGTTCTTCGGCGTCAGGGTGCGGTTCGACAGCAGCCATTCGGCGCTGGTGTTCCCGAGCGAGGTGCTCCGGCACAAGGTGAGGACGGCCGATCCCGCCCTGCGCGCCGCGCTGGAGGAGCGGGTCCGCACCTACTGGGCGGTGGACACGCCGAAGATGTCGGATCGGGTCGTGCGGCTGCTGCGCTCGCGCATCCTGTTCCACGACATCCAGGTGCAGACCATTGCCGCCGCCCTGTCGATCCATCCGCGCTTTCTCGAGCGGGCGCTGAAGGAGGAGGGGACCACCTATCGCGAACTTCTCCTGCAGAGCCGGGTGGAGGTGGCCCAGAGGCTGCTCACCGGCACGCGCCTCAGCGTGACGGAGATCGGCACCGCGCTCGGCTATAGCGACACCAGCGCCTTCAGCAACGCCTTCCGCCGTGTCGCCGGCGTGCCGCCCTCCGCCTGGCGCGCGAGCACCCCGGCAGAGCGTTCGGCCCAGGCCAGGTGAGGCCGGCGGATCGCCCCGGCCTGGCCGGCGCGCAGGCTTTCTGCGCATTTTCAGTGCTTATCCTAACAATCTGGCGGCTGATCCGCCGTCCAGGCGGACAGATACATAAATAATACGTCGCCAATTCATTGGCCGGGCGGCTGCGCGCTCGGGCATTTTGTCCAATGGCTGGCGTAGGGGAACACGGCGACAAGACCTCGGTGCGAAGGGATGCCGAGGACCATGTTCGGAAGATTGAGGCTGCACGCTGCGGGGCGGGTCTTCGCTGTCGCAGCCACGGGGCTCCTGATCGCGCTGGCGTCGTCCAGCCCGGGCGCGGAAGCATCCGAGGCCGAGCGTGCGGCGCTGGGCGCGATGCTGTTCTCGGATCCCGATCTCTCCATCGGACGAAACCAGTCCTGCGCCACCTGCCATGACCCGGCCCACGGCTTCGCCGATCCGCGCAAGAACGCCGCGAACGGCGCCGTCTCCGTGGGCTCGGAAGGGCGCGCGCACGGCGTGCGCAATGCGCCGACGGTGAGCTATGCGGCCTTCGCGCCACGCTTCCACACGGACGACCAGGGCCGCTACGTGGGCGGCCAGTTCCTCGACGGGCGCGCAGACACGCTGGAGGCGCAGGCCGGGGGGCCGCTGCTCAATCCCCTCGAGATGGCCATGCCGGACCAGGCAAGCGTGGTGGCGCGGCTGAAGGAGAAGCCGGCCTATGTGGAGGCCTTCGGCCGGCTGTTCGGCCCCGGCACCCTCGCCAGCGACACCCGCGCCTTCGCCGCGCTGACCGAGGCGCTGGCGGCCTACGAACGCAGCGCCGAGGTCTCGCCCTTCGATTCCAAGTATGATCGCTCTTTGCGCGGCGAATACACGATGACGGACCAGGAGGAACTGGGACGCGTCCTGTTCTTCTCCACCCAGTTCACCAATTGCCACCTCTGCCACCAGATCGAGCCGCAGGGCAGTCGCGCGGAAATCTTCTCGAACTACCGGTTCCACAACATCGGTGTGCCGGCCAATCCCGATCTGCGCGTGCCGGCCGATCACGGCCTGCGCGCCGGGCGTCATCTGAAGGACCGCCGGCAGGACGGCCGGTTCAAGGTGCCGACCCTGCGCAATGTGGCCGTCACCGGGCCTTACATGCACAACGGCGTGTTCCGGGACCTGCGCACGGTCATCCTCTTCTACAACAGCTATGTCACCAAGTCGGACGCGCGCCGCATCAACCCCGAGACCGGCCGCCCGTTCGCGCCCGCGGAGATCGGTGGCACTCTCTCGCGCGCCGAGCTTCTGGACGCGCCCGCCCTCGACGACCGGCGCATCGACGCGCTCGTCGCCTTCCTGAACACGCTCACGGACGCGCGCTACGAGCCGCTGCTTGCGCCATGAGCGCACACGAGATCTGCCCCATGTCGCCCCATCAAAAGTCAATCCGGCCGCGCCCAAGGGCGCTGCGAGAGACAAGGAGACCGGACCGTCCCGGCAGATCCCATGATCCTCGATACCATCGACCTCTCGCGGCTGCAGTTCGCCGTGACCGCGCTCTACCATTTCCTCTTCGTGCCGCTGACGCTCGGCCTCTCGGTCCTGCTCGCCATCATGGAGACGGTCTATGTCATGACCGGCCGGCCCATCTGGCGCCAGATGACCAAGTTCTGGGGCACCCTGTTCGGCATCAATTTCGTGCTCGGGGTGGCCACCGGCATCACCA
>JAYSCE010000450.1:0-3711 GCA_041915035.1 Xanthobacter sp. | reverse complement strand
AGGCCGGCCACCACCGCGAGGATGGTCGCGAACGCCACCGCCGAGATGAAGCCGAGGAACACGTTGCCGCCGACCGCATGGGCGAGATGCACCGCGGCCATGTTGTTGCCGCCCTGCAGCGCGCCCTTGGCGTCCAGGAACTCGGGGTTCGTGAGCACGAAGGTGATGGCGCCGAAGCCGATGATGAAGGTGAGCAGGTAGAAGTAGCCGATCCAGCCCGTTGCCCACATCACCGACTTGCGGGCTTCCTTCGCGCTCGGCACGGTGAAGAAGCGCATGAGGATGTGCGGCAGGCCGGCGGTTCCGAACATCAGCGCCATGCCGAACGAGATGGCCGAGATCGGGTCCTTGATGAAGGAGCCGGGGCCCATGATGGACTGGCCGGCGGCGGCAGCTGCGGCCGGCGTGGTGCCGGGCTTGGCGGCGGCAAGGTTGGTCTTCACCTCGACGGCGGCGGCGAACATCTTCTCCGGGGAGAAGCCGTAGCGCCACAGCACCATGACGGCCATGAAGGTCGCGCCGCCGAGCAGCAGGCAGGCCTTGATGATCTGCACCCAGGTGGTCGCAGTCATGCCGCCGAACAGCACGTAGATCATCATCAGCGCGCCGACGATCACCACCGCGATCCAGTAGTCGAGGCCGAACAGCAGCTTGATGAGCTGGCCGGCGCCCACCATCTGGGCGATGAGGTAGAAGGCCACCACCACCAGCGTGCCGGAAGCGGCGAACACGCGCACCGGGGTCTGGGCGAAGCGGAAGGCCGCCACGTCGGCGAACGTGAACTTGCCGAGGTTCCGGAGGCGTTCTGCCATCAGGAAGGTGAGGATCGGCCAGCCGACGAGAAAGCCGATGGAGTAGATCAGGCCGTCATAGCCCGAGGTCATCACCGCGGCCGAGATGCCGAGGAACGAGGCGGCGGACATGTAGTCGCCGGCGATGGCGAGGCCGTTCTGGAAGCCGGTGATGCCACCGCCCGCGGTGTAGAAGTCGGCCGCCGACTTGGTCTTCGCGGCCGCCCACTTGGTGATGTAGAGCGTGCCCAGCACGAACACCACGAACATGGTGATCGCGGTCCAGTTGGTGGCCTGCTTGTCGGCCTGGCCGAGATCGCCGCCGGCGGCGAGCACCACGGTAGGCGCAAGCGTCAGGGCAGCAAGGGCGCCGATCGCGATCGCGCGGCGGGCGAAAGAGGTCGAGAGCGTCGCGTTCACTTGAGCGCCTCCTGCTTGATCTTCTCGGAGAGCGCGTCGAACTCGCCGTTTGCGCGGCGGACGTAGATGGCGGTGATGATGATGGTGAACACGATCACGCCGAAGCCGATCGGAATGCCCCAGGTCATCACGCCGTCGCCGATGCGCGCGGCCAGCACGTCCTTGCGGAAGGCGATAAGCAGGATGAAGCCGTAATACACGACCAGCATCGCCAGGGTGAGAATCCACCCGAAGCTTGAACGGCGCGCTTTCAGCGCCTTGTAATTGGGATCGGCCGCAATGCGTGCGGCCACGGATGTTTCCATGGGTCGCCCTCCCTGAAAGCCCGCGGTACCCGTGGGCCCCGGTTGTTATCTTCGTGATCGACCTTGGCCTAAACCGGCCTCGTCACCTTGCACTCTGTATCAGAGCCAATGCCGCGCGCTAGTTGAGGAAACCCCGTACTTTCGGCCATACGCCAAATGTATTGTGCAGTGCGCCGACTACCCGGGTGACGACCGCGGGAATCAATGATCTGCAAATGCTTGGCATCGATCTTGACGTTTTATTACGTGGGGCTCGGGCCAGTTTTCCGGGCAGGAAGCGTCGTTGTTGCGCGGGCGAGGCGCCTAATACTTTCGGGTGAAGGGCGCGACGCCTTCGACTTTCGTTGTAATAATGACGTAGGGGAAGAGCAGCCGGGTTGCGTCGGACCGCCAGTGCGACGAGTTCCCCGCCGCCCTCTCGTCAGGCCGGAAGGAGACGGCGGAACGGGGCGCATGCCCCCGTCACCGCCGGCCCTGGCCCAGGAAGGTTTCCGCGAACCAGCGGTCCAGCGTCATGGGCGGTTCCTGCTGGGGCGGGGGCGCCGGCATCTGGCCGACCACGGCGGAGGGGCGGTCGTCCGGCATGTCGGCCGGCGGCAGGTAGGTGCCGCCCGGCTGGCCATAGCCATTGCCGCCGAAGCCGTAGGACCTGAGGCCGCCCGGCAGTTCCGCCACCGGCACGCCCTGGTGCGCCGCCTTCATGACGCGGCTCCACACCTCCACCGGAAGATTGGCGCCGGAGGCCTTCTTGGTGGGCGAGGAATCGTCGTTGCCGAGCCAGACCGCCGTGACGTACTTCGCCGTGTATCCGACGAACCAGGCGTCGCGGTAGTCCTGCGAGGTGCCGGTCTTGCCGGCGGCCTCCCAGCCCGGCAGGTCGGCGCGGCGCGCGGTGCCGGTGGACAGCGTCTGGGTCATCATGTGGTTCATCATCGCCACATATTCGGAGGCGACGACGCGGCCCATGCCGGTCACGTTGCGCTCGTAAAGCGGCTTCCCGTCCGGTCCCGTCACGCTGTCGATCACATGCGGCATCACCCCGAGGCCGCCGTTGGCGAAGGGCGTGTAGGCGCCTGCCAGCTCCAGCACCGACACTTCGGACGTGCCGAGCGCGATGGAGGGGTTGGGGTCGAGGTTCGAGGAGATGCCCATGCGGTGGGCGGTCTGCACCACGGCCTTCGGGCCGAACTCCAGCACGAGGCGCACCGAGACGGTATTCAGCGAGAGCGAGAGCGCGGTGGTGAGCGTCACCGGACCGCGATAATCCCGGGTCGAGTTCTCCGGCCGCCAGCCCTTGAGCTGGATCGGCGCGTCGTCGCGCACGCTCTCCGGTGTCAGGCCGTGCTCGACGGCGGTGAGGTAGATGAAGGGCTTGAAGGCCGAGCCCGGCTGCCGCCGGGCGGTGACGGCGCGGTTGTACTGGCTGTCGGCATAGGAGCGGCCGCCGATGAGCGCCTTCACGCCGCCATCCGGGTCGAGCACCACGATGGCCCCCTGGCCGACGCCATACTTGGCGCCCGACTTCGCCAGCGTGTCCTCCAGCGCCGCCTCGCCCGCCTTCTGGAGCGCGGGATCGATGGTGGTGCGGACCACCACGTCGCCGGGCAACTCGCCGTCGCCCAGCACGGAATCGAGCTGGTCCATCACCCAGTCGGCCACGTAGCCGGAAGAATCGGGCATGCCGCTGCGGGCGAGCTGGGCGGGTCGCGCCTGCGCCGCGCTCGCCATGTCGGTGGAGATCATCTTCTGGTCGCGCATGGCGGCCAGCACCAGATTGGCGCGGGTCTGCGCGCCCTTCAGGTTGCGCGTCGGAGCAAGGCGCGAGGGCGAGTTGACGAGCCCGGCCAGCATGGCCGCCTCGGCGAGTGTCACCTGCCGGGCCGACTTGCCGAAATAGCGCTGGGCCGCCGCTTCCACGCCATAGGCGCCGGCGCCGAAATAGACGCGGTTCAGATAGAGGTCGAGCAGCTGGTCCTTCGTGAACTTGTGCTCCAGCCAGAGGGCCAGCACCAGTTCCTGCATCTTGCGCGAGGCGGTGCGCTCCTGGGTGAGGAACAGGTTCTTGGCCAACTGCTGGGTCAGCGTGGAGCCGCCCTGCCTGAGGCGGCGGGAGGTGAGGTTGGTAACGAGGGCGCGGGCGAGGCCTTCGGGATCGAGGCCGAAATGGCTGTAGAAGCGCTGGTCCTCGATGGCGA
>JAYSCE010000449.1:0-3714 GCA_041915035.1 Xanthobacter sp. | reverse complement strand
ATCATCGACTGAAGCTGGATGTGCCAGCCGAATGCCCCGATCCGCCCGGCGAGGCGCGCCAGATCGTCCAGCGAGAGTCCACCGGGATTGCGCCGGTTGACCCGAATGCCGCGCACGCCCGACGCATGGAGCGCGGCGAGCTCAGTATCGCTCACCTCCGGCGCCACCACGACCACCCCGCGCAGGTGCGCCGGATCACGCCGCAGCGTATCGAGCAGGGCCGAATTGTCGGTGCCGTAGACGCTCGGCTGCACCAGCACCGCGCGGTCGATGCCCAGCGCCGCCATCACCGGCCGATAGGCGTCGAACGCCACCGGCTGGGGCGTGTAGTTGCGGCCGGCGACGAGCGGATAGAGCGCGGGCGGGCCGAACACATGCATGTGCGTGTCGCACGTCCCCGGCCGCAGCACGCGCTCGGCTGGCAGCGCCGTGATGGGGCGCGGCGGCAGGCAGAGAGGAGCGTCGGCGCTCATGATCGCGCGCCTCAGCGCGGGACCATGAAATCGAAATCGCAGCCCTCGTCGGCCTGCAGCACGGTCTGCTGGAACAGCCGAGCATAGCCCCGCTCCGGTAGCGGCCGTTCCGGCACCTCCGCGAGAGCGGCGCGGCGGCGGGCGAGTTCGTCCTCCTCCACGAGAAGGTCGATGCGCCGGCCCTCCACGTCGAGGCGGATCATGTCGCCGCTCTTAACCAGCGCCAGCGGCCCGCCCACCGCCGATTCGGGCGTGATGTGGAGAACAATGGTGCCGAAGGCCGTGCCGCTCATACGGGCGTCGGAGATGCGCACCATGTCCTTCACGCCCTGCCGCCCAAGCTTCTTGGGGATGGGCAGATAGCCCGCCTCCGGCATGCCGGGCGCGCCCTTGGGGCCGGTGTTGCGCAGCACCAGCACATCCTCGGCGGTCACGTCGAGGTCCGGATCATCGATGCGCGCGGCCATGTCGGCCACCGAATCGAACACCAATGCGCGGCCGGTGTGCTGGAGCAGGCGCTCGCTCGCCGCCGCCTGCTTCAGGATGGCGCCGCCGGGCGCGAGATTGCCGCGCAGCACCACCATGGAGCCTTGCGCCTTGATGGGGTTGGAGCGGGGCCGGATGACGTCCTGTCCGGGCACCTCCTCGGCGGCCTCGACCATCTCGCGCAGGGTGCCGCCGTGCACTGTCGGCGCATCGAGATCGATGAGATCACCGAGCTGCTTCAGGAGCTTGGGCACGCCGCCGGCATGGTGGAAATGCTCCATGTAATGGGCGCCCGAGGGTTTCAGATCCACCAGCACCGGCACGTCGCGGCCGATGGCGTCCAGCGTCTCCAGTTCCAACTTTACGCCGGCGCGATTGGCGATGGCGGTGAGGTGGATGATGCCGTTCGTCGAGCCGCCGATGGCCTGCATCACCACCAGCGCATTATGGAAGGCGGCAGGGGTGAGCAATTCGCTCGGCTTCGGGCCGCCCTCCACCGCGAGCCGCGCGGCGACCTTGCCGCTCTGCTCGGCGAGCCGCACGCGCTCGGCATGCGGCGCGGGGATGGACGCGCTCATGGGCAGGGAAAGTCCGAGCGTCTCGGTGATGCAGGCCATGGTGGAGGCCGTGCCCATGACCATGCAGGTGCCCACCGACGGCGCGAGCCGCCCGTTCACGATGTCGATCTCGGCCTCGTCGATCTCGCCCGCGCGGTGCGCGCTCCACAGGCGCCGGCAATCGGTGCAGGCGCCCAGCACCTCGCCACGATGATGGCCCACCACCATGGGGCCGACCGGGACCACCACAGTGGGCAAATCCACGCTCGCCGCCGCCATGATCTGTGCCGGCAGGGTCTTGTCGCAGCCGCCGATCACCACCACCGCGTCCATGGGCTGGGCGCGGATCATTTCCTCCGTGTCCATGGCCATCAGATTGCGCAGGAACATGGAGGTGGGATGGGCGAAGCTCTCGTGGATGGAGATGGTGGGAAACACCATGGGCATGGCCCCGGCCAGCATCACCCCGCGCTTCACCGCCTCGATGAGCTGGGGCGCGTTGCCGTGGCAGGGGTTGTAATCGCTGTAGGTGTTGGTGATGCCGACGATGGGCCGGTCCAGCGCGTCGTCCGAATAGCCCATGGCCTTGATGAAGGCCTTGCGCAGAAACAGCGCGAACCCGTCGTCGCCGTAGCTCGTCAATCCTTTTCGCAGTCCCCGCGCCATCCTCGCCTTCCTCGTGCCGATCATCGCCGACCTGAATGCGGACAATTTCCCTGCTGGGTTTGATTGTCAATAATATATGCCTAGATAAGCGCATTGAGATGAAAATTGCGCCGATCTTCGGAATCATTATTGACAATCATCCGACCGCCGCCCAGTCTCCCCGCAAACCCGGGGCATAACGGGACTTAGCGGGAGGAACGTGGATGACGAGCATTCGAGGCGCTGGAAAAACGTCGTGGGGCCGCGGCCTGTGCGCGGCGATCGCCATGACGGCGGCGATGGGCGGGGGACACGCTTTCGCGCAGACCGAGATCACCATGTGGAGCAACTGGCCCGACGAGCCCGCCAAGAAGGAGTGGGTGACGGCGCGGGTGAAAGAGTTCGAGGCCGCCAACAAGCAGTGCACGGTGAAGCTCAGCTTTATCCCCAAGGCCGACATCTACACCCAGGCGAAATCCGCCGTGCGCACCGGGCAGGCCCCGGACATCTTCTACATGGAGCCGGACCAGCCGGAATTCCTCGCCGGCGGCTTCCTGGAGCCCCTCGACGGCTACATCGACCTCAACGGCCTCGAAGACTGGGCCAAGCCCGCCTGGACCTCCAAGGGCAAGGTCTATGGCGTGCCGGTGGAGGCCTATACGGTCGAGCTCTACTACAACAAGGATCTCGTGAAGAAGGTGGGCGTGGACGTGCCGGCCTCCTTCCAGCTCACCCAGGCACAGTTCACCGACCTGGTGAAGAAGGGCGTCGCCGCCGGCATCACCCCGGTGTCGCAGGGCGTGGGCGACCGGCCCTTCCCTGGCGGACAGCTGCTGTTCGAATCCCTGCTGCGCAAGCTCGGGCCGGACGACTACAGCAAGCTCCTCAACGGCGAGCTTTCGTTCAAGGATCCCCGCGTGCAGGAGGTGATGACCTGGGTGAAGGAGCTGGTGGATGCCGGCGCCTATCCCAAGAGCTTCTCCACCCTGAAGCTCGGCGAGTCCCACTTCTACTTCTACAATTCTCCGGGCTCCCTCACCTTCCCCGATCCCAGCTGGTTCACCGGCCGCGCCTTCGCCGCGCCGGAGAAGGGCGGCATGCCGGCGAACTTTCCGCTGGGCATCATGAAGTTCCCGGCCATGGACAAGGGCGCCTGCCCGAACTGCAAGACGCTGGCGGTGGCGGGCAGCTTCGTCATGTATTCCAAGGGCAAGAACAAGGATTGCGCCGGCGCGTTGCTCAAGTCCATGGCCAATGCCGAGAACGGCACCAAGTGGATCAGCGAAGTGTCGCTGCAGAGCGGGCTCAAGTCCGATCCGGCGAAGATCGTCAGCCCGCACAAGGCGTACTTTGACGAGCTGAATGCCCGGAACAAGGACGTGACCTATTTCTTCGGCACGCCCCTGCTCTACTACCGGGCCAAGTGCGCCGAGACCTACATCCAGGTCATGAACAACGCCTTCCCCGCCGGCCTCATCAGCGTTGCCGATGCGGCGGAGAAGATGGACGCCGCCTGCCTGAAGAAGTGAGCGATGCCCGACGCCATTTCCATC
>JAYSCE010000448.1:0-3715 GCA_041915035.1 Xanthobacter sp. | reverse complement strand
CGCGTCGAAGGGCATGAGCGCGCCAGCGGCGGCGATGCGGAACAGCAGGGGGCGGGCCTCGCCGTCCTTCAAGAGGTCCTGCGCCGCCACCACCGTGCCGCCAGCGCCGTCGCGGGCGAGGTGGCGCAGCGACAGGCTGGCCAGATCGACGGAGAGCTTGCCCTCGCCGCGCACGGCGCCGGAGGCGGGGTCCACGAGGGTGATGCCGGAGCCGGTGACCTCGGCATCGCGCGCCTCCGGCGTGTTGGGCTCGATGCCGCCATTGGCGATGACGAGGGCGGCGCCCGAGCGCATCAGATCATGCGGGCCGTCGCCGCCGCTCGCCCATTCGTCGCGAATGGCGAAGCCGCCATCCACCACCCGGACTGCGACGACGCCCCGCCCCATGGCACGCACGCCATCGGCCGGGCGCTCGATCTCATTGGTCAGGAACAGTCGGCCGTCCGCTGTGAAGCGGCCATGGCCGGAGAAGACGCGGCCCTCGCCCGGCCCGAAGGTCGCGACCACGCCGCCCTTGTGCCGGTCGAACACCAGGGCGATGCGCCCCGGCCGCCGCCCCACCGCCACGGCGAGCTGACCCACCGGGCTCGCCTCGATGCCGTGCAGGCGAGCGTCGGAGGGTGCCTCAGGGGTGGGGGCGAAGCTGGGGTCGAGGCCAATGGCGGCGAAGCCTTCGCCCACCCCCGCCGTCGCCAGCCAGCCTTCATCCAACTCGGCCGCCCGCGCGCCACGCGGCAAGGCGGCCGACGCGAGGAGGGCGGCGCCGCCGAGGAGCAGGTCGCGCCGGCAGATGAGCGGGGCGTGGTCGAGGCGCGTGTCCATGTCGGTCGCCATCGCCTCAGTCGCCATCGAGGGCGTTGAAGCCCAGTGAGATGCCGAAATAGGACGCGATGGGCTTGTAGACGGCGAGCTGCGCCGCCTTGAAGGTCTTGATGGTCGCCTGGATGCTCTGCGCACCGGCTGCCGTGGCGGCTGCGGAACCGATGTCGGCGGGCAGCTTGTCGGCGGCGGCATCGGCGGCGGTGGCGGCCTTGTTGACCACGAATTGCGGTCGGCTCGGCATCTGCGTGCCCACGGCGACGAGGAGGGCATCCGCGCTGTGGATCATATTGGCGGCGACGCGGCCGGAGCGGCCGGACCGCCAGCTGTCGGCGACCGTCGGCTTGGCATCGGCGGGTCCGGAGCCGAGCACGGGCAGCAGCTTGGTGTCGGTCACCCTCTGGTAGGCGCCGGAGAGGTCGGTGAGGATCATGCCGGGCAGGGCGCCCACGTCCGGGAACAGGGCCGGATCGCCCTTGCCGGAGACGATGGCGCCGAGCACGCCGGAGGACTTGTCGCCCCAGGCGGTGCGGATCTCCCCCGTGATGGTGGCAAGGTTGTTGGCGATGGCGGTGCCCAGCGCACAGCGCCGCGCCGCCTCGGGACCCGAGACCAGCGCGTCGGCGGCGCCTTCGTCGTAAAGCAGGCGCTCCAGCGCCGGCAGGCCCTGCACGGCCGCGCTCGACTGGGTAAACCGCTCGGGCGCGAGGCGGGCGGGATCGCTGTCGGCAATGATCTCGGCCAGGCCGCGCGTGACGCCGTTGCGCCGGTCCGGGAAGAAGGAAATCCGGTCGGCCCGGAGCGACAAGGTGATGGGGCCGAAGGTGACGAACTCCACCGCATTCCACGCATCCGCCGCCTTGCCGTAGGCTTCCTTGAGCGGTGCGACACCGGCAGCCGAGGGGGCGGGGCAGAAGGCGGCCCAGGCCTTCGCCTGCGCGGCGGTGGCGGCGGCCAGCGCATCGTAGCGTGGCAAAAGCCAGCCCTCGATGAGCGGCACGGGATCGAGCTTCGGATCGGCCGCGGCGGCCGGGACGGCGCCAAAGGCGAGCGTGGCGGCGAGAGCGGCGCCGGCGAGGCGGGAAGAAGAAAGGCGCATGGCTTCGATCATGACGTCGGTCCGCAATATCAGGTCGGTGCCGGCCGCAGCCGGCGGAAATCACAGGCTGGAAACGTAGCGCACCAGCGCCGCCCTGTCCTTGGGCGGGAGCGCGCCGAAGCGCCGCTGCGCGCTGGACGCCTCGCCGCCATGCCAGGCAATCGCCTCTTCCACCGTGCGCGCCCGGCCGTCGTGCAGCAGGCCGGTCTTGGCGGCGAGGGCATCGGAGAGGCCGGCGAGCGGCGCGGTGCGCCATTGCGAGGCGCCGACGCTCGGTTCGGGCATGGTGTCGCCGAGGTCCGGCCCCATCTCGTGCAGCAGCAGGTCGGTATACATGCGAGCCTCGCCGCCGCCGGCCATGGGCAAAGACGGCCGGTGGCATTGGGCGCAGCCGGTGGAGGCGAACAGCGCCGCGCCGTGCTTCGCTTCGGCCTTGGGCAGCTCTTCCGGCTCCGGCTGGGGCAGGGAGGCGACATACGCCACCACCCGGTCGAGCACCGCCGAGCCGATCTCAAGTTCGTCGTCCGCGTCCCCGGAGGTGGCGTTGGCATTGCCATGGGGGGCGGCTCGGCAGGCGGTCTGGGTGGGGGTGCAATCGCCCCACGGCTCGGGATGGAAGCGGTTGGAGAGGCCAAGATCGAGGAAGAAGGCTTCTGCTGACTGGCCGGCGAGCGTCGGCTGCGACGCCTTCCAGCCGAAGCGGCCGATGGCGGTGCTGCCATCGGCGAGTGTGACGCGCCGCGCCATGCCCTTCACGCCGTCGGTGCCCTTCGCCTGCTCCCGCTCCACCGCGAGGATGGCGGCATCCGGCACGGCGGCCAGCGCCCCGCGTCCCTTGAGGTCCGGCCCCACGCGCAGGGAAAGGCCACTCCCGGGATCGAGCGGGCCATAGCCCAGCGCCTCGGGATGGGGCTTGCGGGCGATGCGGCCGTCCGGCAGCGGCGTATCCGTCACGCCGATGATGCCTTCGCCTGGGATGCCCGGCACCGCATCGATCTGGAAGCGCCGGCCGTAGACGGGATCGCCGCTGCCGTCTGGCCGTCCGATCATCAAGACGAAGCCGCGCTCCGCCGTTCCGTTCTCCAGCCGGGCTGGGGCGCGGCGATCGGCGGGGTGGCAGGTGGCGCAGGAGCGGGCATCGAACAACGGGCCGAGGCCATCGTCGCCGCGCGTCGAGGCAGGGGCGGGCACCCAGGGGCGCCTGAACAGGGCCTTGCCGATGGCGAGGTCGAGCTTGTCCAAAGTCTCGGCAGCGGCGGGCGTGATCGCGAGGGCGGCGAGCAGCACGAGAAGGAGGCGCCCGCGCATCACACCACCCTGATCCAGCCCATGAGCCCCGAATCCATGTGCTCGAGGATGTGGCAGTGGAATACCCAGTCGCCGCTGGTGGCGCGGAAGGCGATTTCCACCGTCTCGTTGGGCTCGGTCATGACCGTATCGGCGAGATAGGGCGGGATGTCCTTCTTCTTGGAGGAGGACAGCACGCGGAACACGTGCCCGTGCAGGTGCATGGGGTGGACGTGCTTGGTGACGTTGGTGATGGAGACGATGTAGCTCGCCCCGTCCTTCAGCGTCGCCAGCGGCGGCGGCAGCCGCAGGTCCGCGCCGGCGCCCCAGGAATTGCGGTTGATGGCCCAGAAGGTCTTGCTGCCGACACAGGCGGAGGCGATGAGCGCCTTGGCCAGCGGATCGTCCGGCGGCAGGGGATCGCCGCTGACGATGGGGCCGGCGGCAGTCTGCACCAGATAGTCGATGCGGCTCGCGCGCTTCACGTCCGGCAGCGGCACCTTGGCGGGC
>JAYSCE010000447.1:2313-3726 GCA_041915035.1 Xanthobacter sp. | reverse complement strand
CTCGCTGGATTTCCTCGCCGTCACGGGCTCGGCCGAGGGCATCGCCCGGGCCAAGGCGCAGTTCGAGGCGGCGGACAACATGACCGACCGCATCACCGCCCTTGCCGTGCTGACCCAGCATGAGGTGCCAGAGCGCGAGGCAGCGCTTCAGGCCTTCTATGACCGCTTCGAGCGGGATGCGCTGGTCATCGACAAATGGTTCACTTTGCAGGCGCAGATCGCCGCGCCGGGCACTCTTGAGCGCATCAAGGACCTGATGCTGCACCCCGCCTTCTCGCTGGGCAATCCCAACCGGGTGCGCTCGCTGGTGGGCGCCTTTGCGGCCACCAACCCCACCCAGTTCAACCGGGCAGACGGCGCGGGGCACGAGTTCGTCACCGACGTGGTTCTGACGCTGGACGGCAAGAACCCCCAGGTGGCGGCCCGTCTCCTCGCCTCGTTCAAGACCTTCCGCCAGCTGGAGCCGGTGCGCCGCGCCAGCGCGGAGCGTGCCCTGCGCAAGGTGGCGGAGACGCCCGGCCTCTCGCCGGACGTGGCCGACATCGCCACCCGCGCTCTGGGGTGAGGGCGCGGGACAGCTCGGCCTCGCCGTTCAACCTGTGACCAACGCAGGGTGTATCGGGTTTCGTTCGCATATCCCCTTGGCTGTGCTAAAGCCGAACCATGTGCCCGGTACCGTCAGGCGGTCCGGGCACATGGTGAGCTCGCCCTTTTCAAAGCGAAGGCGCGCTTCCAGCCGGCGGTCGGGGTCCAATGAACGAAGCAAGCATCATCCCCTATAGCTGCGTGCGCCGTCTGATCGAGGGTGCCGCCCTCGTCCTCGCGCCTCATCCCGACGATGAGATTCTCGGCTGCGGCGGCGCAGTTCTGCGCCATGTAGCCGCCAGCGAGCCCGTCGCCGTGGTGATCTTCACCGACGGCGCGGCCGCCTCCGGGGCTGCCGACCATGCTGGCGACTACGTTGCCATGCGCCGGGCGGAATCTCGCGCCGCGGCTCAGGTGATCGGCTATGGCGAGCCGCAGTTTCTGGACTATCCCGACCGCGGGCTCGTCTATGACGAAGATCTCGTCGCCCGCATTGCCTCCCTCATCGCCATCCACCGGCCGGCCATCGTCTATGCGCCCTCCATCTATGAGGTGCATCCCGACCACCGCGCGCTGGCCTTGGCCGCCATAGAGGCGGTGCGCCGGCGCGGCGGCCCGCTCGCCATCGCATGTTACGAGATCGGCAATCCCCAATTGCCGAACCGCCTCCTCGACGTGACCGACCTGACCGACACGCTCAAGGCGGCCATGCGGTGCTTTCCCTCTCAGCTCGCCGAGCGGCCCTACGACAGCTACGTCCTCGATGGCCTGAACCGGTTCCGCGCCTATACGCTCGGGCCGGGCGTGGACGCGGCCGAGGCCTACTGG
>JAYSCE010000447.1:0-2303 GCA_041915035.1 Xanthobacter sp. | reverse complement strand
GGATGGCGACGGGCGAAGAGTTGCGAGCCCGCACGCCGGGGCTCTACCGCGCCCTCATGGGGGCATGGGCCGATGCGGGGGTACCGCCGACCGTGGCCGCCCCGGCCGGCACCGTCGCCCCTCTCGTCTCCATCGTCACCCGCACCATCGGCCGGGCCAGCCTTGCGGAGACGCTCGATTCCATCTGCGCCCAGACCTACCCCCATATCGAGATCGTGCTGGTGGAGGCGGATCCCGCACAGGCCGGACGCGCCGGCGAGGGCTGCTGGCGCTATCCCCTCCGCGCCGTCGGCGGCACGGCGCCGCTCGACCGTCCCGCGGCCGCCAATCTGGGCCTTGCCCATGCGCGCGGCGAAATGATCCTCCTCCTGGATGATGACGACTACATCGACCCGGACCATGTGGCGACGCTCGCCGCCCTTCTACGGGGCGCCGATGATGCCGTCGCAGCCTATTCCGGCGTCCGCGTGTTGGAGAGCCGAGACCCAAAGCGGCCCCCCGTCACCATTTTTCACGAACATTTCGACGCCGATCGCCTCGCCTACGACAATTATCTGCCGGTCCACGCGGTGCTGTTCCGCCGCCGCGCGCTGGATGCCGGCTGCCGCTTCGACGAGAGCCTTGTCCTCTACGAGGATTGGGATTTCTGGCTCCAGGTATCACGCCACGGCCGCTTCCTGAGGTCGGATGGCGTGAGCGCGACCTATGTGAGCACGGGCGGCTCGGGTGCGGGCACCGGGGCGTTCGATCCGGCGGTCGCCCACGGCGCGCGCCTCGCCGTCTACCGCAAATGGCTGGGACTGTGGCAGCCGGAGGACATCAACCGCGTTCTCGGCGTCCACCGCTCCACCGAGCACCATCTGCGTCACGCGCAGGCGGAGAATGGCAAGCTTCGCGGCGAGGCCGCCGCGCTTCAGAACCGGATCTCCGCGCTGGAGGCAGAGCTGGCGAAAGCCGCCGCGGCGCCCGGTGAATCGGCGGTGTCCCGGCCTGAAGCGCAGCCGACGGACGCGCAAACCGCCGAGGTGCAGCCCGTCTGCAATGCCGCACCCCTTCCGAGCCAAGGAGAGGAAAAGAGCGGGGGCGAGGAGCCGCCGGTGGCCGATGCCCCGCCTGCGCAGCCGGAGGCGGAAGAGCCGGCTGAGATACAGCCAGAGGCATCCGCCCAGCCGACTGACGCGGCCGGCATCGATCACGATAAGCCGGACGACGCTCAGGCCCTCGGACACGAGGTGTCTCCCGAGGCCGAAGCCCCGTCACCGGACGCTCCGGCGGAGACGGTGCCTGACGAGGCCGTTGGAACGCCCGCCTTGGCCACCGAGACCGCGGAGCACACGAGCCATACCCGGCCAGACGGGCCGACGGACCTGTCTGCGTTCAAGGCCCTGCCGTTTCCGCTCAATGTCTATGGGGCTTTGCTGCAGATTGAGGTGGGCGAGGTAGCGTGGCTCCACTTCGCCCTGTTCGATCATCCCGGCGAACCGATGGTCACCGCCCAGCGGCGTTCCACGGACCTTCTGCTGGCGCAGCTCCCGCCGCCGCCGGCCCGCATTCTGGAGGTCGGCACCGGGCTCGGCACCCTGCTCGCCGAGCTCGTGGCCAAAGGCTACGACGTGACCGGCATCAATCCGGACCCGGCCCAGGTCGCGGTCGCGCGGGCGCGCTTCGGCGCCGACCTGCCCTTGGTCGAGGCCACCTACGAGGGCTGGACCCCGCCGCCCGGTGCCCCGCCGTTTGATGTGATCCTGTTCCAGGAGAGCGCGCAATATGTCGACTCTCTTGAGATCTTCGACCGCGCACTCGACCTGCTGAAGCCCGGTGGGGCCATTGTCATCCTCGACGAGTTCGCCATCCAGCGCACTCTTCTGACGCCGGAACCGCTCCACCTTTACGGCCACATCGTCGCGCTGGCGGAACGGCTTGGCTTCACCAAGGAGGTGGAGCAGGACTTCAGCGCCATGGCGGTGCATACGGTTGTCGCCATGCTGGAAATGACCCGGCGCCACCGGGCAACGCTCGAAAGCGATCTCGGCGTGCCCGGGGCCATGCTCGACGCCCTCGATGCCTCGAACCGCGCCTATCAATCGGCCTATGCCGAAGGCCGCTTCGGCTATCGCCTGCTGGTGCTGCGGCGGAGCGTCGAAAAGGGCTGGCGCATGCGCCGTATCACGCCGGACCTGTTTCCCGCGTTCGCCGCGCTGTTCCGCGAGACGTTCGGCCACGACATGTCTCTCGATCACTGGATCTGGACCCACATTTCCCAAGTAAGGCGCTGATTTCGCTGTCTTGACCATTATATTTCC
>JAYSCE010000446.1:313-3726 GCA_041915035.1 Xanthobacter sp. | reverse complement strand
GACGAGGCGCAGAACGCCACCTCCATGCAGATGAAGATGTTCCTCACCCGCCTGGGCGAAAACTCCCACATGATCGTCACCGGCGACCCGAGCCAGACCGACCTGCCCGGCGGGCAGATTTCGGGCCTTGCCGAAGCGGTGCGGCTGCTGGAAGGCGTCGAAGGTGTCGGCATCTGCCACTTCAAGGCCGAGGACGTGGTGCGCCACGAACTGGTGCAGCGCATCGTCTCCGCCTACGAACGGCTCGACGCGGCCAAGATCGAGGCCGCCTCCGCCCGGCTCGCCGGCAAGGCCGGGAGCTGAGCCATGGCCTCGCCCGCCCCCGCGCCCGCCGCTATTCCGCCAGCCCCCCCCGAGATCGACGCGGACATCGACGTCGCGCTGGAGGCCGAGGGCTGGTCCGTCATTCCGGACGCGGAAGCGGTCGCCATCCGGGCCTGCCGGGCGGCGCTGGCCGCCTGCGCCGAGGACGTGCCGGAGCCGTGCGAGGTGGCCATCACCCTCACCGACGACGCGCGCATCCGGGTGCTGAACCGCGACTGGCGGGACATGGACAAGGCCACCAACGTCCTGTCCTTCCCCCAGCCGGACCTGCCGGACGACATCGACGCCCCCCAGCCCCTCGGCGACATCATCGTCGCGCTGGAAACGCTCAGCCGCGAGGCCGAGGCGGAGGGCAAGGCGCCAGCCGACCATCTCGCCCATCTGGTGGTGCACGGGACGCTGCACCTCATGGGCTACGACCATCTCGAAGACAACGAAGCAGAGGAAATGGAGGCGCTTGAGCGCGACATTCTCGCGGGCCTGGGGATCGCCGATCCCTATGGTCTGCCGCAGGATTGAAGCGACGGCGGCTTGATAACGAACATGTCCAACATCGACCAACCGACCGAGACCAGCTCCGCGGAGCCGCAAAGTTTTCTCGATCGATTGCGTGCCCTCCTCGGCACGTTCCGCCCCCACGGCTCCCTGCGCACCGACCTCGTGGAGGTGCTCGCCGCGGCGGAGACACCCGAGGAGGAGGGGGAATTCACCCCATCCGAGCGCAAGATGCTGCGCAACATCCTGCACCTGCGGGAGGTGGGCATCGGTGACATCATGGTGCCCCGCGCCGAGATCGTCGCCGTGCGCAAGGATGCCCCTTTGGGCGAACTGCTGAAGCTGTTCGTCACGGTCGGCCATTCCCGGCTCGTCGTCTATGACGACACGCTGGATGACCCGGTCGGCATGGTCCACATCCGCGACCTCATCGCCTTCCTCGCCGGCGACCTCGCCTCCGCGTCCGGCAAGATCGACCTCGGCAAGGTCAATCTCGACGCGACTCTGGAGACCGCCGGTCTCATCCGCCGCATCCTCTACGTGCCGCCGTCCATGCCGGCGGTGGATCTGCTCGTTTCCATGCAGGCGGCTCGCACCCACCTCGCCCTCGTCATCGACGAATATGGCGGCACGGACGGGCTCGTCTCCATCGAGGACGTGGTGGAGGAGATCGTCGGAGAGATCGAGGACGAGCACGACGAAGCGGCCGAAACCCTTCTGACCCGGCAGCCCGACGGCAGCTATCTCGCCGATGCCCGCACCCCGCTGGAGGCGGCGGTGGAAGTGCTCGGGACGGGCTTTGCCTCGGAAGAGGCAATGGAGGAGGTGGACAGCGTCGGCGGCCTCGTGGTGCGCATCGCATCGCGGGTGCCCAAGTCCGGCGAGGTGATTTCCCTGCCGGGCGGCTTCGACGTGGACGTGGTGGAAGCCGATCCGCGCCGGCTGAAGAAGCTGCGCATCATCCCGCCCCGGGATCTCGACGGCTCCGCCGTCGGGCACGCCTCACCCGACGCCTGACCGTCCGCGTGGCTGTTCCCCCCAAGGTCGCCCCTCGCCGCGGCACGCCCCCGACTGGCATGTCGTGGCGCGGGCGCATCCTCATGCTGCGCTTCCTCACGGGGTGGCGACGGCGCGGCGTCGCCTGGATGGCCGGAGCGGTCGGCGCCCTCGCCATGCCGCCGTTCGATCTGTGGCCGGTGCTGGCGCTGAGCTTCCCGGTGCTGGTGCTGCTGCTCGATGGCTGCCGGGGCGATCTCAAGACCCGTCTCCTTGCGGCGGCGGGGGTCGGCTGGTGGTTCGGCTTCGGCTATTTCCTCGCATCCCTCTGGTGGATCGGTGCCGCCTTCCTGGTCGAGGCGGACGTTTTCGGCTGGCTGTTGCCGTTCGCGGTGGTCGCCATGCCGGCGGGGCTGGCGCTGTTCACGGCGTTTGGAACGGCAGTGGCGCGGCTGCTGTGGTCCAAGGGGGGCCTCAGGCTGTTCGCGCTCACCTTCGGCCTGACGCTTGCGGAATGGCTGCGCGGCCATGTGCTCACCGGCTTTCCCTGGAATACCTACGGCTATGCGGTTTCCGACGACCTGCTGCTGATGCAGGCGGCAGCCGTGATCGGGGTGTGGGGCCTCACCTTCTTCTGCGTGCTGTTGCTTTCAACACCCGTGCTGCTTCTCGTGCCGGGCCGGCGCGGCCTTGCGGCCGTGGGCGCGGCGGCTCTGGTGATCGCGGGGACCGCGCTGTGGGGCGGCTATCGGCTCTCGGTGACGCCGCTTGAGACGGTGCCCGGCGTCGCGCTGCGGGTGATGCAGCCGAATCTCTCGCAGGACAAGAAGTTCGCCTACGACCAGCGCGAGAAGATCCTGCAAGACTATCTGGCTTTGAGCGCGCAGAAGAGCGCGACTTATCCTGCCGGGCTCGCCGACGTCACCGTTCTGATCTGGCCGGAATCGTCCTTTCCTTTCATTTACGAACGGGAACCCTGGGCGGCCGAGGCCATTGCCTCCGTTCTGCCAGCCAACGTGACGCTGGTGACCGGCGCCATCCGCTATGACCTGCCTCCGCCCGGCCAGCGTTCCCCTTTCTTCAATTCCATCAGGGTGATGGACCACCGCGGGCGGGTGCTGGAGAACACCGACAAGGTGCATCTCGTGCCGTTCGGGGAATACCTGCCGTTTCAGGCCGAGCTTGAGGCGCTCGGCCTTGAACAACTTACGCGTGTGCGAGGTGGCTTCTCCTCCGGTGCGGCGCTTGCCGCCCTCCAGATCCCGGGCCTGCCGCTGGCGTCTCCTCTCGTATGTTACGAAATTATCTTTCCTGGAAAGGTAGTTCCGGTCGGTCCACGGCCGGCATGGCTGCTCAACCTGACCAATGACGCATGGTTCGGTCTGACGCCCGGCCCCTACCAGCATTTCGCGCAGGCCCGCATGCGTGCGGTCGAGGAAGGGCTCCCGCTCGTCCGCGCCGCCAATACGGGCATCTCCGCGATCGTCGATCCGGTGGGGCGTATTGTCGCATCTCGCGATCTCGGAAAGGAGGGGCTGGTGGATGGCCCCCTACCGAAGTCACTGGAAACGGTTTCTGTTGCTGCCAAGCTTGGCGGT
>JAYSCE010000446.1:0-303 GCA_041915035.1 Xanthobacter sp. | reverse complement strand
CGCCGTTGCTTTTGCCCTAGCTTCCGTACCGCTTTGCGGTTGCATTACACGCAAAGGTTGATCGACGCGTTCCGATTGTGTCCCTATGTTCGCCGGCAATCAGGGCAGCCTTCGCACAGCGAAGTATCGAGTAATCTTTTCCGACATAGCCGGAGAGACCATGGCCAAGAAGGCGCCGAACCCTATTGATAAGCACGTTGGCTCGCGTGTCCGCATGAGGCGGATGATGGTGGGGATGAGCCAGGAGAAGCTGGGCGAGCATCTGGGCATCACCTTCCAGCAGATCCAGAAGTACGAGAAAGG
>JAYSCE010000445.1:0-3744 GCA_041915035.1 Xanthobacter sp. | reverse complement strand
GTCTTGCGACGGCGGAAGAAGGGACGGCGCTGACCGCCGCCGGCGCCACCGGACGATGCGAAAGCCATCAGTTCTCCTCCTCGGCCTGCACTTCTTCAGTCGGACGCGGACGGCGCGGGCGATCCTCGCGGCCGCCGAAGCGGTCACCACGATCACCTCGGTCGCCACGCTCTCCGCGCTCGCCACGATCGTCCCGGTCACGCTTCTGGAGCATGGCGGAGGGACCCTCCTCGTGCTCCTCGACGCGCAGGGTGAGGACGCGCAGGACGTCCTCGTCGATGCGCTGCTGGCGCTCCAGCTCCTGCACCGCCGCCGCGGGGGCGTCGATGTTGAGCAGGGTGAAGTGGGCCTTGCGGTTCTTGTTGATGCGATAGGTGAGGGACTTCACGCCCCAATACTCGGTCTTGCCGACCGAGCCGCCATTCGCCTCGATGACACCCTTGAAACGGGTGGTGAGTTCCTCGACCTGCTGCGCCGTAACGTCCTGGCGCGCGAGGAACACGTGCTCGTAGAGCGGCATGTGTTCACTGCCTTTCGGTTTCACTCTTCCGCCCACCGGCGCCAAGCCCTTCTTGCCTTTCGGAAAGGCGCGAAGCTCGGAAGGCGGGGACACGGGACGACGGGCTCTCGCCCTGCCCTCTTTCCCCTTGACCGCCCGGATGGGCAGCGCCACGACAAAAGAAGACCGTCCGTTCAGCCCCCGGCCGGGTGCGACGGAAGCGGGGCGTATAGCAGGTTTCGGGCGAAAGGCAAGGCGGGGATGGGGGACTTCGGCTCTCCGGACCAGGGACGGCGCAGCCGAAGCGCCGAGCCGGGGTCCAGCGCCAACCGCTCTCCCCGTCGCCCTCCGGCTTGACCGGAGGGCCCATCTGCCCACCCGAGCACGCTTCCGATGGCTGGGACAAACGGCGCCATGGGTCCTCCGGTCAAGCCGGAGGACGACGATGGTGGCGGAGCACGACGGTGGTGTCGAAGCAGGAAGGGGGTGTCGAAGCACGAAGGGGGTGGGAGGACGACTGTCCCGCCCCAGCCCCTCAGTACAGCCCGACGCTGGCCGGCGGGCGGGGCGCGGTGGAGGCGGGCTTGGCGCTCACGGGCTTGGCCGTCGCGGTGGTCGCCGGCTTCGCGCCGGTGGAGCCGGTGGTGTTGGCGGCGGCGGCCGCGCCCTGGGGCTTCGGCTTCTTCTTCGGCGCCGGGTTGAGCGAAGCGACCTTGGGCTCGGGCATCGCCTTGTTCATGGCGATGAGCTGGGAGACGGTGACGAACTTGTAGCCCTTGGCGATGAGGTCATCGAGCGTCTTCGGCATGGCATCCACCGTGGTGGGGTGGATGTCATGGGAGAGGATGATGGCGCCCGGATGCACGTTCTTCAGGATGCGGTCGTGGATGACCGTCGGGTTGCGGTCCTTCCAGTCCAGCGGGTCCACGGACCAGTAGATGAAGGTGGAGCCGAACTTCTCGCGCAGATGCGCGCGCAGCGCCGGGGTCATGGCGCCGTAGGGCGGGCGCACATTGTGGATCTTGAGGCCGGTGATCTGCTCGATGGCGGCATTGGTGTCGCCGATCTGCTTGTCGGCGGCGGCCACGGGGATCTTGGGCAGCTGGGGATGATCCCAGGAATGGTTCGCCACCTCGTGCCCCTGCGCGATCATCTGCTTGATGATGTTGGGCGAGGCCACGGCGCGGCTGCCGAGCACGAAGAAGGTGGCCTTGATGCCGCGCTGCTCCAGCATCTTCAGAAGACGCGGCGTGGTCTCGGGATTGGGGCCGTCGTCGAAGGTCATGGCGATGTAGGGGCCATCCACCGTCGCCGAGGAATAGGCGATGAGATTGTGCGGATTCGTGCCGTTGGCCTCGGCCGCCGGAGCGGCCATGCCGGTGCTCGACGGCAGGCCGGCCGGGGCCGGCTCCATCATGGACGAGGGCACCGGCCCGGTCATCAGCGCCGGCTTCGGCGGGGTGAAGGTGGCGGTGGGCGGCGCGGAAGGCGCGGTGCCGGACGGCGTCAGCGTCTGCGCGCAGGCAGGGACGATGACGGTGGCGGAGAGGAGAGCGGCGGCAAGAAGCGCCGGAAATCCCCGGATGGCCTTCACTTCAGGCTTCACGGCGGAACCACTTTCTGATGCGGACGTACCTATCGGCGCCCAATGTCCATCGCTCGTTATGGATAAATTGTGAAGCGGGCATGGCCAACCCCCAGTTTCCTTATCGTAAGGCCGGGTTGACAATCCCGCCGCCGTGCCCTCGCCGCTGGCCTTGCCTTGACTCGCCCACAATCCCGGTGTCTCTCCGCTCCCCAATTTCCAGCCGGAGGGCCGCCCAATGACCGAAGGGTCGCGCACAACACCCCAGACCGCCTTCATTTTCCCCGGTCAGGGCAGCCAGGCCGTGGGCATGGGCAAGGCCCTGGCCGACAATTTCCCCGCCGCAAAGGCCGTGTTCGAGGAGGTGGACGCCGCCCTCGGGGACAGCCTGACCAGCATCATGTGGGAAGGCCCCTCCGACGCGCTGACCCTGACCGCCAACGCCCAGCCGGCGCTGATGGCGGTATCCATTGCCGCGCTTCGGGTTCTCGAATCGGAAGCGGGGCTGGATCTCGCCCGCGAGGCGGCCTTCGTCGCCGGCCATTCGCTGGGCGAATATTCGGCGCTCGCCGCTGCCGGCGCCCTCACCGTCACCGAGGCGGCCCGGCTCCTGCGCATCCGCGGTCGCGCCATGCAGGATGCGGTGCCGGTGGGCGAAGGCGCCATGGCCGCTTTGCTCGGCCTCGACTATGACCAGGCCGTCGCGGTGGCGGCGGAAGCCGCCGGCGACGACGTGTGCGAGGCGGCCAACGACAACGCCCCCGGCCAGGTGGTGGTCTCCGGCACCAAGGCCGCCGTGGAGCGCGCCATCGCCATCGCCAAGGAGCGCGGCGCGCTGAAGGCGGTGCTGCTGCCGGTGTCCGCCCCCTTCCATTGCCGCCTCATGGGCCCCGCCGCCGAGGCCATGGAGGTCGCCCTCTCCGGCTCCACCGTGATGACGCCGCGCGTGCCGCTGGTGGCCAATGTGCGCGCCTCTCCGGTCACCGACCCGGCCGAGATCGTCCGCCTTCTGGTGGAGCAGGTGACGGGCACCGTGCGCTGGCGCGAGAGCGTCATCTACATGGCCGGCGCGGGCGTCACCCGCGTGGTCGAGGTGGGCGCCGGCAAGGTGCTCTGCGGCCTCGTGAAGCGCATCGACAAGCAGATCGCCGCCAGCGCCGTGGGCACGCCCGACGACGTGGCGGCCTTCATCGCCGCCCGCAACGCGGCCGCTTCCGCCGCCTGACATCTTCTCACCGATGGGCGCCCTCCCCGGAAAAAATCCGGGCGAGGGCGCCCTTGCGTCGGGACACCACCCGACCAAGCCGATACAACCGGCGGCGCAAAAGCCGCGACACCCGAAAGAAACTGGGGGCTGACATGTTCGATTTGACCGGCAAGACCGCGCTCGTGACCGGCGCCACCGGCGGCATCGGCGGCGCCATCGCCAAGGCGCTGCACGCCCAGGGCGCCACGGTCGCCGTCTCCGGCACCCGCCGCGAGGCGCTTGATGCCATCGCCGCCGAGATGGGCGGCGAGCGCGTCGTCGTGCTGCCGTGCAACCTCGGCAACACCGAAGAGGTGGAGAAGCTCATCCCCGCCGCCGAGGAGGCGCTGGGCGGGCATGTGGACATCCTCGTCAACAATGCCGGCATCACCCGCGACAACCTCTTCATGCGCC
>JAYSCE010000444.1:0-3750 GCA_041915035.1 Xanthobacter sp. | reverse complement strand
GCCTGACCCGTCGGGGCGCTGAGACGGTGCGAGCCCGGGCCGGCGGGTAGGCAGGCGGGATCTGATCATCGGGCGGAGCAGCCTGCGGCGCTTCCGTCCGGCCTCGACCGACGCCCGACAATCCGCGCCCTATCGCGTGACGGCCTTCACGATGGCCTCGGCGACCAGTTCCGCCATGCAGGCGCGGCCCTCGGCGGGGGAGCGGGCGGAGGCCTGGAGGTAGGAGGTGGCGCCGTATTGCTGCACCACGTTCATGCGCTCCCTGTCCGACACCGCGTCGATCTGCTTCACGATGCGGCCGTAGAGGTGCTCGTGGTCCACGCCCGGCACGAAGGGCGGGTCGATGAGCACGAGGTCGATGTTGCGCCCGCGCAGCCAGTCGGCCGCCTGCTCCAGCGTGTGGGCGAAGCTTTCCGGATCGGTGGCGGCGAGCGCGTCGGCGGTGCCCACCTGCCAGATGATGAGGTCTGGCGCCACCCGCTCCACGGCCGAGCGGATGCGGCTGAAATCATCCCGCGCGAGCCCCTGCGTGAAGCCCTCGTCGATGATGGTGAAGGTGATGTTCGGCAGCCGGTTGCTGAGCTCCGTCTCGAGCCGGCTGCGCTTTTTCTCCGAGAGGGCTTGCCGGTCGGGCTGGGGGCCGATCATCAGGATGCGCACGGGGGCGGAGCGGTCCACCAGCCGCTCGGTGCGGGACAGATCGCTGTCGAAGGCGAGGAAGATGTCCGGCACGCGGCAGGCGCTGGAGATGGTTGCCCCGGCCGTCAGCGGGCACAGCATCAGCCATGCGGCAAGAAGAGCGCTGGCCGCGCGCGTCACGGCCGGGGCGCGAGCGCCGCGGCCGGAGAAGCCGGAGCCGGCGCCGCCTGCCGGGCGGGGGCGCGATCGCGGCGCTGCCATTCGAGTGCCCATGCGAGGGACCACTGGAGCGAGAAACCTGCGGCAACAATTAGCAAATCCACGGCCAGCGCGCCATCGGTCAGGGGGCGCAGCACCTGCGCGCCGAGGCTGAGCACGGTGCCGAGGCAGAACACCGGGAGCGCGTGGCGGCCCATGAGGATCAGCGGCGCGGCCGATCCGCTCGTCTTCAGCCAGGCTTCCAGCGGCAGGCGCGACACACAATAGACCAGCGCCAGAACGTGCAGGATGCGCGGCAAGGCGAGGTTGGTCTTGTCGAAATCCCACAGGAAGGGCGGCACGGGCGAGAGATCCGGCGTCACCGGATAGCCGAGCAGCGCCCACACCAGCGCCACCACCAGATAGAGCGGAGCGGCGACATCCAGCACCCGGTGGGCGGCGGAGCGCAGCCCCCGGTCCATCAGCGCGCCGATGACGAGGCCGCAGGTGAACAGCAGCTGCCACGCCAGCGGATTGAAGAACCAGCCGCCCGGCCCCGGCCACACCGGCAAGGCGAGGTCAGCGACCTGGGTGACGAGATAGAGCGTGAGCGAGGCCGCAAGGGCGAGGCCCAGGCTCCGGCGTGCCAGCAGCAGCAGGGCCGGGGCCAGCAGCAGCAGACCCACATAAAGCGGAAGGATGTTGAGATAGCCCGGCTGGTAGGTGAGCAGCCCAATACCGACCAGCGATTCCAGCGGATATTGGGGGATGATGTCGAGGTGCATCCATTCGAGCATGCGCTCGTCGCCGGTGAGCACCACGAAGCCGCCGACCACCACCACCGACATCACCACCAGCACGAGGTGCGCGGCATAGAGCGTGAACGCGCGCATCCACACCCGCGCGGTGGTGCGCACCCGCTCGCCAGCGGAGAAGGGGCGCAGATAGGCGAAGGCGGCGGAGATGCCGGCGAGGAAGACGAACAGCTCGGCCGCATCCGAAAAGCCGAAATTGCGATAGGTGAAGCCGCCGAGGACGTGGCCGGGAATATGGTTGATGAAGATCGTCAGCAGGGCGAAGCCCCGCCAGAAATCGATGCTCACCAATCGTTGCCCGGTCTGCGACACGCCCACCAGCCTCCCGATTTCACTGCCCTTGCCGCTCTCCCCAAGGGCGCCATCCGGCGGGCAATGCACCGGGGGGCCGGAAGGTTCCGCCCTGCCCGTGAGTCATCGCGCCGCACGCCATGCCGGAGAGAGGCTGGCGCGCGGCGGTGTCGGAAGTGTGAATCCCGGCCGGGACGACGGTAAATTGCGGTAACGGCTACTCCGCCGCCGCCTTCAGCTCGAGCACCGTGGGCAGGCCGTTCATCTGCGCCAGCACGTCGGTGATCTGCGGCACGTTCTTGCCCCCGTTGCCGAGGCCCTCGGCCGCCGCATAGAGGTTCTTCACCGTGGCGCTGATGAAGGCGGAGGCGCCGGTGTTGGTGGCGAGGTTCGTCACATAGCGCATGTCCTTGTGGGCGTTGGCGATGGTGAAGCGGTGGGCGTTCACGTTCGCCTCCAGCACATAGCCCATGAAGGTCTGGTAGAAGCCGCAGTCCATGCGCGAGCCGCGGATGACGCTGTCGAAGACCTCCGCCGTGACGCCGACCTTCCCGGCGATGGCCAGCGCCTCGGCATAGATGGCGCCGTAGCCCAGCGACAGGAAGTTGTTGAGCAGCTTCATGGTGTGGCCCGCGCCCGGCGCGCCCACCCGCACGATGCGGCTGGCGAAGGCCGCCACCACCGGCTCGATCACCGCGAACGCCGCGTCGTCCGCGCCCACCATGGCGGAGAGCGCACCCTCCTCCGCCTGGATGGGCGTGCCGCCCAAGGGCGCGTCGCAGAGGAAGATGCCGTCCTGCGCCAGCTTCTCCGCCAGCGCCATGGTCAGCGTCGGCTCCGAGGTGGAGGTGTCGATGATGTGCAGGCCGGTTTTGGCGGTCTTCAGAATGCCGTTCTCGGCGTTGAGCACCTCGTCCACCTGCGGCGCACCGGTGACGCAGAGCACGATCACGTCGCACTGCGCCGCCATCTCGGCCGGCGTCTTCACCTCGGTGGCGCCGCGGGAGACCAGATCCTCCACCGGCGCACGGTTGCGGTGGCCCATGACGGCGAGGGGAAAGCCCTTGGCGAGGATGTTCTTGGCCATGCCGTGGCCCATGAGCCCGACCCCGATGAATCCAACCCGCGTCCCTGCCATGGCATCCTCCCGATTCGTATCGTCGCGGCTGTCGTTGCCGTTGTCGCTAAATCGTTTAGCATGGCGGAAAGGACGGCGCGAGACGCGACAGATCCGCTATAGGGATGGCCCATGGACGAGACGAATCCTCCTCCGCCGGGTGATGCCCCGGCCGGTGCCGCTCCGGCCGGCGTTCCCATTGGCAAGGTGACGCTCCAGGGCCTCGCCCGGGAACTGGGCCTGTCCACGGCCACCATCTCGCTGGCTCTGCGCGACAGCCCCATGGTCGCAGAGGCGACGCGCTTGAAGGTGCAGGAGGCGGCGCGGGCGCGGGGCTATGTGGCGAACCGCGGCGCCGCCGCCTTGCGCACGGCGCGCACCAACATCGTCGCCCTCGGCCTGCATGACATCGTGAACCCCTCCTTCACCGAGCTTCTGGCGGCGGTGGAGGATGCCCTCTCCGAGGCGGGAAAAACCGTGCTTCTGGGCGTGAGCCAGGAAGACGTGGCGCGCCAGACCCGCACGCTGGGCACGCTGGCCGAATATCGCCCCGATGCCTTCCTCGTCTCGCCGGCCGCCCATTCGCGGGTGGAGGACCTGAGGGCCCTCGCGTCCACCGGCATCGCCGTGGTGCAGGTGACGCGCGAGATCGAGGGCTCCGGCTTCGATTTCGCGGGGTCCGACGACGTG
>JAYSCE010000443.1:0-3752 GCA_041915035.1 Xanthobacter sp. | reverse complement strand
CATTGTTTCGGCGTTGAGGCCCACGGCAAGCGCACGTCTGGAGTGTACACCCCCCGTGAGAGTTGGGCTGCTAGAATGGCACAGCCCCATGGCGGCGCAATATTATTTTGCTCCGCAACATGGAGCGTTGTGGAGCGACCTCACGCGACTTCCGAAAAGTCGTGGAATTTCAATCGTAAAGCCGCTGCGATCGGGCCGGGGACACCCGTCCCCACGGGCACGCCGTCGACAGACACCACCGGCATGATGACGGTCGTCGCCGCCGAGATGAATGCCTCGTCGGCAGCATGGGCTTCCGCGACGGTGAACGGCCGCTCATCAATGGAATAGCCAAGGTCGGCTGCCACCTCGAACGCAACGGTGCGGGTGATCCCCCTGAGGATACCGCTGTCCGCGGGGCGCGTGACGATGGTGCGGTCGGCGGTCACGATCCACGCATTGGTGGAGGCGCCCTCGGTGACATAGCCGTCGGCATCGACGAACCAGGCTTCCCGGGCGCCGGCCTCCTTGGCCAACTGCTTTGCCAGCACGTTCGGCAGCAGGGAAACGCTCTTGATGTCGACACGCGGCCAGCGATTCTCGGGCACGGTGATGACGGCAACGCCCTTGCGGGCCAAGGCCTCCTGCGCCTCCCGGTCGGTCCGGCGCGCGGTCACGACGATTGAGGGGGCGGTACCGGGCGCTGGAAACGCATGGTCGCGCCGGGCCACGCCCCGCGTCACCTGCAAATAGACCATGCCGTTGCGCACGCCATTGCGCCGCACCACTTCTCGCAGCACGGCCGAGAGCGCTGCGCGCGACATGGGCGTAGCAATGAACAGCTCCCGCAGGGATCGCTCGAGCCGGTCGAGGTGGCGGCGCTCGTCCACGAGCCGGCCGCCCAGCACCTCGCAGACCTCATAGACGCCATCGGCAAATTGATAGCCGCGATCCTCCACATGCACGCTGGCATCGTGATGGGGGAGATAGCGTCCGTTGACGTAGGCGATGCGCGACATGACTGCGTCGGCCCTCAAGTGCGCCAGATGGCGAGATGGATGAAGACGAAAAGCCCGATGATCTCCAGGCGCCCGGCAATCATGCCGATGCCGGCGACGAGCACCGAGCCCCACGGCAGCGAGGAGATGGCCGGCCAGCCGCCGCCCGCGGCGTCATAGACCGGGCCCGTATTGGTGACGACCGCCGCCGCCGCCGCCAGCGCGGCATCCAGCGAGGGCAGGCCGGGGCTGAGCGCGATCACGCAGAGGCCGTACATGAAGCCGAGGCTCGCCGCCCCGGCCCAGACGCCCCGCATGGCGGAACCGACGCCGCCCTCCAGTGCCGAGGGCAGCACGATGTGCGGATAGACGAGCCGCAGCAGATCGCCGCGCGTGCGCAGCAGGATGGCCCGGAGTCGCAGCATCTTGAGCCCGCCCGCCACCGACAGCGCGCCGCCGCCGAGCAGCACTACGAGGATGACGAGGCCGAGCGGCAGGCTGGCGTAGGTGCCTTCGTGTGGGCCGATGCCGCTGGTGGAGATCAGGGATGCGGCGGTGAACAGGCCGTCACGCACCGCGTCGAGGGACGACATCTCGTCGGTTCGGAACAGCAGCGCGCCGAGGACAATGCCGAGCACCGCCCACCAGCCGATGATGACGAGGCTTTCCACCTGCTCCGGCGCGGCGTTGATGCGGCGGGTAATCAGCGCCCGGTGCCACCGCACGCTGGTGGCGCTGAAGATGAGGAAGGGCAGCAGCAGCCACTTGGGCGTCTCGTCCAGCGCCAGGGCCAGTTGCGCCTCGGGCGGCAGGTGCGCGCCAGCAGAGACCACGGCGGTTGCGAGCGTGAAGGCCACATAGAGGCTCTCGCCCGAGGCAAGCAGCACGAGCATGGCGAGCACGCTCGCGCCGAGATAGGCCGGCGCGATCTCGCGCAGCACTTGCACGAGGTCCACCACTTCGAGCGCCCTGCCGCCCCGCGGGGTTCGGTCCGGCAGGCCGCCAAGGCCCGCAGGCGCGAGCACCGCCACGGCGGTGACGACAGTCAGCAGCCCGCCTGACCATTGCAGCAGGCCGAGGAAGACGTAAAGGCTGGCTGGACCCTGATTGAGGGCAGTGAGGCCGGTCGCGGTGAAGGCGGAGAGCGCCTCGAACCATGCCTGAAGCGGCGTTAGCCCCGAGACGATGGCCACCGCCGGCGTCGCCATCAGTGGCAGCACCAGCCACATGCACGCCACCAGCGCCACAGCGCCCGCCCGCGTCAGGCGCGTCTCCAGCCCGTGGGTGGTGAAGCGCAGGAGGCCGGCAAGGAACAGGCAGAAACCGGCGGTCGCGACCCACACCGCCACTGGCCCTGTGCCGCTGCGCGCGGCAACCGCCATCGGCAGGAGCGCGAGCGCCCCGATGCCGGCGATGCCGGCGGCGAGCGGGCGGGCGGCGTTGGCCATGGGTGAGGAACCTTGCGGTCGGTTCAGAAGAATTCGAGGGCTACGCGGAACAGCTGTTCCACGCGCTTGATGCGGTCGGCGAGGGCGAACAGCACCACCCGGTCATGGGCGCGCACGACGAAATCGCCGCGCGGCAGCAGCACCTGCCCGTTGCGCACCACGGCACCGATGCGCAGCCCGTCCAAAAGGCCGAGATCACGCAGGGGCTTGCCCACGAGCGGCGAGGTTTCCAGCGCCTCCGCCTCGATCATCTCGCCCGAGCCGTCGAGCAGCGCGTGGACGCCGCGGATGCGGCCACGCCGCACGTGCTGGAGCACCTTGGAGACGGTGATCTGGCGCGGATTCACATGGGCATCGATGCCGAGGCCGCGGGCGAAGGTGGCGTAGCCCTGCTCGTTCAGGAGCGCCAGGATGCGCTTCGCCCCGACCTGCTTGGAGAGCAGGCAGGAGAGGATGTTGATGCGGTCGTCGTTGGTGAGGGCGATCATGGTGTCCGCCTCCCCCACCCCGGCCTCGTCGAGGATGGCCCGCTCCAGCGCGTCGCCATTGAGCACGACCGTGCGGCGCAGCTCCTCGGCGATGGCCTGTGATCGTTCGCGATTGGCCTCGATCAGCTTCACGCGGGCGGCCGCGTTGCGCTTCTCCAGCTCGGTCGCGACGTAGTAGCCGATGTTGCCACCACCGGCGATGACGATGCGCTGGGCCGGCACTTCGTCGTGTCCGAACAGGGAAAGCGTGCGCTGCACGTGGTCAGCCTGGGCGACGAAATAGACAAGATCCCCAGTGAGAATCTGGTCGTTGGAGCGCGGCACGAAGGAACGCCCGCCCCGGCTCACCGCGACGATGGTCGCCTGGATGTCCGGGAACAGCTCGGTCAACTGCTTGAGCGGCGTGTCCACCACCGGGCAATCCTCGGTGCAGGAGACGCCGACGATCACCACCGCCCCGTCCGCGAAGCTCACCGTATCGGATGCGCCGGGCAGGGACAGGCGGCGCAGCACCATCTCGCCCACCTCCACCTCGGGGGAGATGATGACGTCGATGGGCAGCTGATCGCGGGCGAAAAGGTCCCGCCATTCGGGTGCGAGATAGGTCTGGGCGCGGATGCGGGCGAGCTTGGTCGGCACATTGAACAGCGCGTGGCCGACCTGGCAGGCCACCATGTTCACCTCGTCGTGGAGGGTCACGGCGATGAGCATGTCCGCCTGCTCGATGCCGGCACGGGCGAGCACGTCCGGGTGGGAGCCCTGCCCCACGACGCCGCGCACGTCGAGCTGTTCCGTCACCATCTGGATGCGGCGCGGGGACGTGTCGATGATGGACACGT
>JAYSCE010000442.1:0-3755 GCA_041915035.1 Xanthobacter sp. | reverse complement strand
CGATGGTCTCGGTGCGGTTCTTGTCCGGCCGCAGGGCGTGCTTCACGCCGGCGAGGAGATAGAACAGCCCGCCGCCCACCGCCGCCGGCACGAGGAAGGCCGGAAAGGCGAGGGAGAGGAGGCCGAGGGCGCCGAAGGTAAGGTTGGCGAAGCCCAGCTCCTGTACGATCACCTGCGCCTTGGGATCGGCGATCTCGAAAATGGTCTGCGCGGTAAAGGCCGGCTGCGCCACCTGCTTCAGCCCGGCAAGGCCAAGCCGCGCGCCGACGCCCCAGACCACGAACCATTTCAGCACCAGCGCCGCCACCGGCCCGCCCACCACCAGCGCCTCGATCAGCACGCTGGCGAGCGGGGCGATCAGCATCAGCACGAGGATGGCGGCGAGATACATGGGGCGGTGTCCCTCTGCTTATGGCGACCGTGGCGCTCCCGACAGCATAGCAGGACGAGGATCGGCGAGCGGAAGCCCGCCGTCCTCCCTCAATCGAGCCCCGCAGCGACAGGGCACAGGCCGCCCGCCAAAGGCCAGAACACCCCGCCTGGTGGCGGGTCCGCCCCTCACGACGCCTTCGTGCGCAGCGTCACCAGCTCTTCTGCGGCGGTGGGGTGAACGGCGATGGTGCGGTCGAAATCCGCCTTCGTCGCCTTCAGCCCCAGCGCCACGGCGGCGAGCTGGATCATCTCGGACGCCGCATCGCCCATGATGTGGACGCCGAGCACCTGGTCCGTCTCCGCATCCACCACCAGCTTCATGAAATCGCGCGTCTCGCGGCCGGAGAGAGTCGCCTTGAGCGGACGGAAGCTGGTCTTGTAGATGTCCACCGGCCGGCCGGCGGCGCGCGCGGCCTCTTCCGTGCAGCCTACCGTGCCGATCTCCGGCTCGGAGAAGACGGCGGTCGCCACCAGCGAATGGTCCACCGTCCACGGCTTGTTGCCGAACACCGTGTCGGCGAAGGCATGGCCCTCGCGGATGGCGACGGGGGTGAGATTGATGCGGTTGGTGATGTCGCCCACCGCATAGATGGAGGGCACGTTGGTCCGACCCTGCGCGTCCACGATCACCGCCCCCATCGGGTCGAGGGCAACGCCCACCGCTTCCAGCCCCAGATTGCGGGTGCTCGGAATGCGGCCGATGGCGAGCATCACCTCGTCCACCTCCAGCTCCGCGCCGTCGGAAAGCACCACGCGCTTGCCGCCGGAGACGGCCTCGATGGAGGCGAGGGTTTTGCCGCTGACGAGCTTGATGCCGGCGCGGTTCATCTCCATTTCCAGATGCTCGCGCACCTCCATGTCGAAGCCGCGCAGCACCTTGTCGCCGCGATAGACGAGCGTCACCTCGGCACCCAGCGAGCGGAACAGGCCGGCGAACTCCACCGCGATATAGCCCGCGCCCTGGATCAGGATGCGGTCGGGAAAGCTCTTGAGGTTGAACGCCTCGTTGGAGGTGATGGCGAGCTCGCAGCCGGGAATCTGCGGCCCGAGCGCGGGATGGGCGCCGGTGGCGAGCAGGATGTGGCGCGCCGCCACCTCCTCGCCGGTGGCGAGGATGCGGACGAGATTCGGCCCCGCCACCACGGCGCGGGAGGCGACGATCTCCACCCCGGCGCCCTCGGCATTGCGCTTGTAGATGCTCTCGAGCCGGGCGATCTCCTTGTCCTTGTTGGCGACGAGGGTCAGCCAGTCGAACTCGGGCGCGCTCACCCGCCAGCCGAATCCGGCCATGTCGTCGATGTCGTGGGCGTAGCGGCCGGCATAGACGAACAGCTTCTTGGGCACGCAGCCGCGGATGACGCAGGTGCCGCCCATGCGGTATTCCTCCGCCATCATCACCTTGGCGCCATGCTGCGCGGCGATGCGGCCGGCGCGCACGCCCCCCGAGCCGCCGCCGATCACGAACAGGTCCACCTCGCGCTGTGTCATGTTTGGCTCCCGCCAGATCCCGATGCGTGGCGGGTGACTTGAAGGAGCCTCGCCGGGGCGTCAAGCAAAGTCGCCGTGGGGTGGCCGCTTGCCGCCCCTGCACATAGGTGCTTCAACGCGGCATTGAAGACGGACGCCATGCACGAAACCGAGATTCCCCCGCTCTGGCTGAAGCGCGCGCCCGTCGCGACGGGCCGCATGGGCTTCGCCTTGCCCGCCGTGCTGCGGCTGCGCGCCCGGCGTGGGGCCCTCGCCATCGTGCTCTCGGGCGAGGGGGCGGACGTCCCCCTGCCTTTCACCTTCGATGCGGGGGCCACCCAAGGCGAGACCCTGCTGCCCGGCGTCCCGACCGTGGCGCTGGTGCCGGCCGGGGCGACGCGCATCGAGTTTGCCGGGGCACCCCCCGGTTTCCGGCTCGGCTATTATCCGGTCCACAAGGTGGCGCTGAAGCTGCACGCCTTCGCCAATGGCCGCTTTGAAAATCTGGGCCTGCCGCGCCGCTGGAAGGCGGCCGGGGCTGCCGCCCGGACCCTGCGCGGCGCCCTTCATGCCCTCGTCTCCGCTTCGCCCGCCCGCCGCCGGGCCGAGGCGGCGCGCTATCGCGCCTTCCGCGCCCGCTTCGTCGGCGATTTCGCCGAGGTGCCCGCGCCCGGCGCCGCGCCGCGGCTGAGCCTGCTCACCGATGCCGGCGGCGCCAGCGCAGGCGATCTTGCCGCCTGCGCCGCCGCGCTCGCCGCCCAGACCGACCGGAGTTTCGAGTGGGTTGTCGCCGTCCCGCCGGACGCGCCGCCTGCGCTCGCCAAGGCCGCCACCGGCGCGCGCGTGGTGACGGCAGAGGGGGGCCCTGCCCAGCGCCTTGCCGCCGCGCTCAATGCCGCCGAGGGCGGGCTGGTGCTGTTCCTCGACGCCGGAGCGCGGCCCACGCGCGATGCGGTGGCGCTGCTGCGCGATGCCTTCGCGCAGCATCCCGACTGCGCCCTCGCCTACGCCGACGAGGAGCGGCTGGACGACAAGGGCGCGCCGCTCCATGGCGTCTACCACCCCGCCTTCAACCGGCACCTGATGGAGGCGTCCGGCTATCTCAGGCACTTCGCGGCCCTGCCCCGCGCCGATGCGCTGCGCCTCGGCCTCGATCCCGCCGCCGGCCCGGCCGCCGTGTTCGACCTGCTGTTGCGCCACGTTGCGTCCCTGCCCGAAGCGCGCATCCGCCATGTGCCGCGGGTGGCCGTGGGGCTGAAGAGCCATCCACCCGGCTTCGCACAGGAGGAGATCGATGGGGCGGCCGGAGCGCTCTCCCGGCTGCGCGGCGTGGAGGTGGAAACCATCGGCCGCCACCTGCGCCCGTTTTATCCCACCCCGGCGGCGGCCCCGCTCGTTTCCATCGTCGTTCCCACCCGCGACCGGGCGGCGCTGCTTGCCGTGGCGCTGCGCTCGCTCATCGAACGGACGGCCTACCGGGCGTTCGAGATCATCATCGTGGACAACGGCTCGGTGGAGCCCGCGACCTTCGCTTTGTTCGACGAGATCAAGGCCCTATGGCCGGCGACGCGAGTGGTGCGGGACGACGGGGACTTCAACTTCCCTCGCATCTGCAACCTGGGTGTCGATGCGGCGCGGGGCGAGATGATCCTCCTCCTCAACAATGATGTGGAGGTGATCGAGGCGGGCTGGCTGGACGAGATGGTGGCCCTCGCCTCACTACCCGGCACGGGCGTCGTGGGCGCGAAGCTGCTGTTTCCGGATCGCACCATCCAGCATGCGGGCGTCATCGCCGGCCTGTTCCGCTATGCGGACCACTGGTTCGCCCACAGCGCCGCCGATGCGCCGGGCTATGA
>JAYSCE010000441.1:0-3778 GCA_041915035.1 Xanthobacter sp. | reverse complement strand
GGCAAGCTCCGCGACGGCAGCGACGTCCTCGATATGCGGCGCGCGGAGCACGAGCCGCTCGGTTTCGAGGACGGGGATACAGCTCTCCGCGAGCGGCGCTCCGGACGGTGTCTCACACAGGGTCATGGCGGGCTCCTCAAGGGCACAGACGAAGAAAAACCGGGGAGAGGGTTGTCCCGTCTCCCCGGTTCGTGTCTGAGCGTTGAGAGGCCTGCTCAGGCGCCCACCGGATCGACGAGACCGGCGGGATCCTGCATTTATCAGGTCTCGCCGTTTATTCGGCCGCCTCGGCGGCGGCAGGAACGACCGATACGTAGGTGCGGTCGTTGGCTTTGGTGCTGAAGGACACTTTGCCTTCGATGAGCGCGAAGAGGGTATGGTCCTTGCCCATGCCCACGTTCGTGCCGGGATGCCATTTGGTGCCGCGCTGGCGCACGATGATGTTGCCGGCGATGACGTCCTGGCCGCCGAAGCGCTTCACGCCAAGACGGCGACCATCGGAATCGCGACCGTTACGGGACGAGCCGCCTGCCTTTTTATGAGCCATTGTTGCTCTCCTCGTTCTCGATCAGGCGCCGGTGGCGGCCGTGTCAGCCTTGACGGTCTCGCCCAGGCCGGAAATCTCGGTGATGCGCACGACGGTGAGGTCGGCGCGGAACCCGCGCTTGCGGCGGGAATTCTGCCGGCGGCGCTTCTTGAAGGCGATCACCTTGTCGCCGCGGGTGTGCTCGACGATCTCGCCGGTCACGGTGGCGCCGTCCACGTGGGGCGCGCCGATGGCGACGGAGGAGCCGCTCAGCATCAGCACCGGGAAGGTGAAGACGGAGCCGACCTCGGCGTCGAGGTGGTCGATGGTGATCTGGTCGGCGGCGGCAACGCGATACTGCTTGCCGTTTGCCTTGATGACCGCGAACATTCTTGTCTCGCTTTCGTGTTCAGCCACGCCTCAAGGGCGGGCTTCTTCGGTCGGTTTTTCGGGATGCAGGCCCATTGGCCCACGCGAAGGTGGTCCGATATACGCCACGGCCCGGAAAGTCAACGCCGCCGGCCTTGTTGGAAGGCTCACCCCCTCCGCCGAGCGCGGGCGGCGACCGCGTGTTCGCGGGCTCAGACGGGAGCTGCGGCGGCACGCTTCAGGACATCGGCGTCCACAGGCAGCAGAACGGCTTCCGCCCGGTCAAGCACGTCGGCGAGGCGCGCGCGGGCGGCGGCGGCAAGGCCAGGCTCGTCCATCTCGGCCAGCGATCTCAGGGCCGCCACGAGCCTGAGCCCCACCTCCACCTGCCCGGCGCCGTCGCGGGCGATGGGCCGGAAGGCATCTTCCAGCAGATCGTCCATGGACAAAGCGGGAATGGTCACGTTTGTCGCCGCATCCTGGATCGTCAGGTTGCGGTCCGCCCGCCAGCCCCACAGGAGGCGGGTCAGCGTGCCGCTGACATCGATGGCGGTGCCGGGGTCGTTGACCCCCGGCGACAGCGCCTTCGATGCGATCTCCGCAAGCACCACCATGCCAAACCGGGGATCTTGCTCGAAGCTGCGGACGTCCCCAATGGTGATGGCCCGCCTTAGCATCTCCGCCAGCGCATCGTCCGGCGCTGCATCAAAGGTGGCGAGGGGACGGACGGGATCCATGAAGGCGCCCGGCCGCACCAAAAGATGGCAGGTCACGCCCTCCGGCAGGGCCGCCGAGAGCTGGCCCACATCCATATGCTGGACGTAGCCGATGGCGGTCGCGAAGACCGGATAGCCGGACGGTGCAGGGCCGGCGCGGACGGTAGCGCCGAGGCCGGGCCGGCACGCGAGATCCTTGAGCGCCGCAGCGGTCGCCTCCTCGGTCCGGTCGATGATCTCGCCCATGCGCCCAAGGCGCGAGACCCGGTCGATCCAGCGCAGCAGCGTTCCCACGACCACGGCGATGAGGACCACCGTCGCAGCGAAGAGCAGCAGCCGGCCGGCATCGGAATAGACCCCGCCGACGCCCCCGACCAGCGCCACGATGGAAAACAGGAAGGCGCCCACGAAGACGCTGAGCGTGCGCTGGAGGGCCGCGTCCTCGATCAGGAGTGTGGTCGCGCGCGGCGTCGCCGCCTGGGCCGCGGCCGCAAGGACCGAGACGATGGCCGACAGGCTGAACGTGACCACCGCCAGCATGCTGGAGGCCATCACCGTGAGCACCGGCTCCAGACTGTCGGAGGCGAAGGTGAGGTAGTCGGGCAGCTCATACCCCGACGGCAGCGCTGCCGCCGCCAGCACCACGGTCACGGCCGTGATGCTGTAGGCGGTGGGCCAGAACCACAGCCGGTGGGCGAGACGCTTGAGCTGGAAGCGCACGCGCTCGCTCAGGATCGGGGGGACCATGCAAGCTCCGGGCTTCTGCCTCCGCGCGGGCTGGCCGCGCCGATGGCACGCCCCGCTCTCGTCAGGAATGGGAAGCTTGGCCGGAGGCCTTCGGTTGCACGAAGTCCATCACGAGGGCGTGATCGCGGGGCTCGCTCAGCTCGCCTCGCTGCGCATGGCCATCTTCTCGCGGCGGCGCTGGACGGAGGAGGGGATGTTCATGCCCTCGCGGTATTTGGCGACGGTGCGGCGGGCGATGTCGATGCCCTCGTCCTTCAGCTTCTGCACCAAAGTGTCGTCGGAGAGCACATCCTCCGGCGCCTCGGCCTCGATCAGCGTCTTGATGCGGTGGCGCACCGATTCCGCCGAATGCGCCTCGCCGCCGCCTGAGGCGGAGATGGCGGAGGAGAAGAAGAACTTCATCTCCACCACGCCGCGCGGGGTCGAGATGTATTTGTTCGACGTCACGCGCGAGACGGTGGATTCGTGCATGCCGATGGCGTCCGCCACCGTGCGCAGGTTCAGGGGGCGCAGGAAGCGCACGCCGTGCAGCAGGAAGGCGTCCTGCTGGCGCACGATCTCGCTCGCCACCTTCAGGATGGTGCGGGCGCGCTGGTCCAGCGAGCGGGTGAGCCAGCTCGCGCTCTGCAGGCAGTCGGCGAGGAAGCTCTTCTCCTCCTGCGACTTGGCGTGCTTCACCACGGTGGCGTGGTAGCTCTGGTTTACCAGCACGCGCGGCAGTGTCTCGGAATTCAATTCCACGATCCAGGTGCCGTCGGCGCCGGGGCGCACATAGACGTCCGGCACCAGCGGGTGGACGACGCCCGAGCCAAACGCCAGCCCCGGCTTGGGATCGAGCCGGCGGATCTCGCCGATCATGTCCGCGAGGTCCTCGTTGTCCACGCCGCAGATGCGCTTCAGCGCGTTGCGGTCGTGGCGGGCGAGGAGTTCGAGATTGGCCACCAGCGCCTGCATGGCGGGGTCGAAGCGGTCGCGCTCGCGCAATTGGATGGCGAGGCATTCGGCGAGGTTGCGGGCGCCGACGCCGGACGGCTCGAAGGTCTGGATGAGCTTGAGGACGGCTTCGACCTCGGCGCGCGGCACGCCGAACTGCTCGGCGAGCAGGTCGAGATCGCCGGTGAAATAGCCGGTCTCGTCGATGAGGCCGATGACGTTGATGCCGATGAGCTTGCGCGCGGGATCGTTCACCGCGACGGCAAGCTGCGCCTCCAGATGGTCGGCCAGCGTGGTCTCGGCGGTGAGGAAGGCTTCGGGATTGTAGTCGTCGCCGCGCTCGCCGCCACCGCTCCACTCGCCCATGGAGGGGCTCGAGGCGGTGGAGCCGCCGCCGGCGACGCCGCGGTCGGCGGGCGCGTCATCCGGGAAGACGTTGCCGAGATCGGTGTCGAGGCGGGTCTCCATGGCGGCCCGGCTTTGCTCG
>JAYSCE010000440.1:0-3842 GCA_041915035.1 Xanthobacter sp. | reverse complement strand
GATTCGAACCCTCGACCCCAACCTTGGCAAGGTTGTGCTCTACCCCTGAGCTACACCCGCATCCATTTGCCGGCGAGACAGTGTGTCGGCGGCAGGTGCGGTTCTATAGAAAATGCCGGCGGCGAATGCAACACCCCTTTGCATTCTTTCTCCGCCGGCCTGTGGATGGCTTGGCCGCGGCGCCGCCGCGAAGCCTTGCAGCACAAGGCCGCCCGCGCAATCACTCCCGGTGGATCGGGTCGATCCACTTCACCGCTTCCGGCTTCTCCACCGGCTCGATGTCGAGATTCACCACCACCGGGTCCTGCCCCGAGCGCACCAGCACGCATTCCAGCGTCTCGTCGGCGGAGGCGTTGATCTCCTGGTGGGGCACGTAGGGCGGCACGAAGATGAAGTCGCCGGGCCCGGCCTCGGCCACGAACTCCAGATTCTCGCCCCAGCGCATGCGGGCACGTCCCTTGACCACGTAGATGACGCTTTCGAGGTCGCCGTGGTGGTGGGCGCCGGTCTTGGCGTCGGGATGGATATGGACGGTGCCGGCCCAGATCTTCTCAGCCCCGGCGCGGGCGCGGTTGATGGCGGTGGCGCGGTTCATGCCAGGGGTCTGGGCGGTGTTGGGATCGAGGCTGTCGCCGGGGATCACCTGCACGCCGTCGGTGCGCCAGTCCTTGTGGTGGTGGTGGTCGGAACCCATCTTTTCCTCCAGAGCGCGCCGGTCGCCTTCGTCTCGCAAACCTTGCCGCGCCTCGCCTGCGAGGCTAGAACGGCGCCAACTTTCCCGCACCCCTTTTCAGGAGACGGCGGCCCATGGCCCCCTATCAGTACGCCTACCACATGCACGGCATGACCAAGACCTATGCCGGCGGCAAGAAGGTGCTCGACAACGTGCACCTCTCTTTCTACCCGGACGCCAAGATCGGCGTGCTCGGCAACAACGGCGCGGGCAAGTCCACCCTGCTGCGCATCATGGCCGGCATTGACAAGGATTTCACCGGCGAGGCGCGCCCGGCCGAGGGTGTGCGCGTGGGCTACCTGCCGCAGGAGCCGCAGCTCGATCCCACCAAGACCGTGCGGCAGAACGTTGAGGACGGGGTGGCCAAGCAGAAGGCCATTCTGGAGCGCTACAACGAACTCGCCATGAACTACTCGGACGAGACCGCGGACGAGATGACCCAGCTCCAGGACGAGATCGAGGCCCAGGGCCTCTGGGATCTCGATTCGAAGGTGGAGCAGGCGATGAACGCCCTCGGCTGTCCGCCCGACGACTGGGAGGTGACGCGCCTGTCGGGCGGCGAGCGCCGCCGCGTCGCGCTGTGCCGCCTGCTGCTGGAGCAGCCGGAACTGCTGCTGCTCGACGAGCCCACCAACCATCTCGATGCCGAGACGGTGAACTGGCTGGAAGGGCATCTTCGCACCTATCCGGGCGCGATCCTGATCGTCACCCACGATCGCTACTTCCTCGACAACGTGACGGGCTGGATCCTGGAGCTGGATCGCGGCCGCGGCATTCCCTACGAGGGCAATTACTCCTCCTGGCTCGGCCAGAAGCAGAAGCGCCTCCAGCAGGAGGGCCGCGAGGACGAGGCCCGCCAGCGCGCCCTTTCCCGCGAGCAGGAGTGGATCGGCGCCTCGCCCAAGGCCCGTCAGGCCAAGAACAAGGCGCGTATCCAGCGCTATGAGGAACTGCTGCAGCGCGCCTCCGAGCGCCAGCCCTCCGCCACCCAGATCGTCATCCCCGTGGCCGAGCGCCTCGGGCAGAACGTCATCGCCTTCGATCACCTGAACAAGGCGTTCGGCGACAAGATGCTCATCGACGACCTCTCCTTCAAGCTGCCCCCCGGCGGTATCGTCGGCGTCATCGGGCCGAACGGCGCGGGCAAGACCACGCTGTTCCGCATGATCACCGGGCAGGAGAAGCCCGACGGCGGCACCATCTCCATCGGCGACTCGGTCAAGCTCGGTTATGTGGACCAGAGCCGCGACGCGCTGGATGACAAGAAGACCGTGTGGGAGGAAATCTCCGACGGCAATGAGGTGATCTACGTCGGCAAGAAGGAGATCCCCTCGCGCGCCTATTGCGCGGCCTTCAACTTCAAGGGCGGCGACCAGCAGAAGAAGGTGGGCCTTTTGTCCGGCGGCGAACGCAACCGCGTGCACCTGGCCAAGCTGCTGCGCTCGGGCGGGAACGTGCTGCTGCTTGACGAACCGACCAACGACCTGGACGTCGAAACGCTGCAGGCGCTGGAAGCGGCGCTTGAGGATTTCGCGGGCTGCGCGGTCATCATCTCGCACGACCGCTTCTTCCTTGACCGGCTGTGTACCCATATCCTCGCCTTCGAAGGCGACGCCCATGTCGAATGGTTCGAAGGCAACTTCGAGGCCTATGAGGAAGACAAGGTCCGCCGCCTTGGCCCGGACTCGATCGAACCCAAGCGTGTGAAATACAAGAAGTTCACCCGCTGATCCTGCCTGCGCCCCCGGCCCGGTCCGGGGGCGCCTCACGGCAATGTGCCGCCGGTCGCCGCGCGCCGGCATTGCCTTTGCCCCGCATGGCGACTATCTGCGCCTCTGATCCGTTCCCGTAGCACGAGGCTTTCCATGCGCCGTCTGTTTCTGGCTCTGGCCTTCCTGACCCTTCCCGCGGCGCCGGCGCTGGCGGCCAAGGTGGAACAGATCCAGTCGCCCTCGGGCATTCCGGTCAACTATGTGAAATGCGCCCGCAAGCCCGCGCGCTGCATGAACGAGGCCGCGGATTACTGCGAAGGCAGCTATCAGGTCATCGACAGCGAAAGCCACACCGGCACCATGGTCACCGATGCGATGTCGGGCTCGGTCACCTGGTATTCGATGACCTTCCTCTGCGGGCGCTCGAACGGCGACATGCCGACCTTCCCCTCACGCGGGCCGAATGGCGGCAAGCCCTCGGCGATCATCCCGCCGGGCGTCAGCACCGTCTGCAACGTGCTGGGCCGCGGTCAGAACTGTCTTGCACAATAGGCGAAACAGCCGCCGCAGAATGCAAAGCCAATTTGTGGCAAAATTTGCCTGATCCAGACCTGTAGAGACGGAAAAGGGTGCCCGCCTTCGCGGACACCCCTTCTTGCCCCCACAAGAAGCTCTCAGAAATTCGGGATATTCCCCGCCATCCGGGCCCGGACAGAAGAGAATGTGGCAACCTCGTGACGTGCGCTGGACGAAACCCGCGCGTCTTGCCCCAGAACCAGGGATCCGCGCCGCGCATTTGCCGACAGGCTCGCCAGCGCATTCATACGGCCAAGACGTGCTTTTTCAACAAGTTCCGACATGATCCTCTCCTTTTTCCGGTCCGTCTGTGTGCCCCGGTTGCGGGGCTGTTGCGTTCGGGCCGCCTTGTTTTCGCCCTTAAGTCAGAAGATCAGGCCGAGACGCGGCAAAATCATGGCCGCTTTGCGACGCGATATCGCCCGGAATGTGGCCATAAAAAGACGAGAGGCCCCGATTCGTCAACAATGACGCGGAGATGCAAAAAACTATGCGTCAGAACGACGCAATCTGCCGGAAATGAAAATCGCCGGTGTTGTCCGCCTTTTCGCGGAATGCAGACCAGCGCCCGAATCTCCCGGGCAGGTTGCACCCCGATTCTCCCTTCGCGTCCGGAGTTGGACCGACCCGCGAGAAAGCCGTCTTACAGTGGTCTTGGTTACAAAGGTCTTAGCTATTCTGGGGTCCATGTAAGGAATCCATGACGGTTTGGTCAACTTGTCCTTTTAGACAGGTTAAGGGGGGTTAACCCTTTCTCGCCGCGAGAAATTCAGGCACTTTCCTGTTTATTTTCAATAACTTGATGCAAAACCGCCGTCTCT
>JAYSCE010000439.1:0-3862 GCA_041915035.1 Xanthobacter sp. | reverse complement strand
TCCGCCCTCGGTGGTGCCATAGGCGTTGATGATGGTGGCATTGGGCAGAAGCTGACGGATCTGCTGGGCCAGCGAATCCGTCACCGGCGCCGAGCCCATGCGCAGCAGGCGCACGCCGGAGAGGTCGGCCTTCGCCAGCGCCGTCTTTTCCCGCAGCATCATGGCAATCATGGGCGGCACCGCGGTGAGGAAGGTGCAGCCGTGGCTGGCGATGGCCTCGATATAGGGCACCGCGCGGAACTGGGGCAGCAGCACCGCCGTGCTCCCGGACGCGCAGGCGAGGAAGGCGAGGGCCAGCGCGTTCATGTGGTAGAGCGGCGCGGCAATCAGCATGCGCTCGCGGGAGAGGTCGATCTCGGCGCGGCGCGTGTCCGCGACCCAGCGGTGGGCGGCGTGGGAGAGCAGCACGCCCTTGGGCCGCCCGGTGGAGCCGGAGGTGTAGAGGCTGAGCGCCGGCTCATCCGGCGCGGGCACCGCGGGCTCGAACGCGCCGGGATCGAGCAAAGCGGCGAGTGTGCCCGGCCCGGTGCCGTCGAAATCCACGAAGGCCACGCCCTCGGGCGTCTCGGCGGGCAGGAGTGTCCGGCGCTCGCCGTCATGGACGACGAGGCGCGCGCCGCAATCGGCGATCACGTCGGCGATGGTGGCGGCCGGGAACTTGAAGTTCACCGGCACCGGCACGATGCCGGCGCGCATGGCGCCCATCACGACCGCCACATAGTCCGGCCGGTTGGCGGCGAGGATGGCGACGCGGTCCCCTCGCACAAGGCCCTGCTTGAGGAGGCCGCGCGCCACGGCATCCGCCAGCGCATCGAAGCCGGCGCGGGTGAGCACGGTGGTGGCGCCGTCGAATTCGAGGCCGATGAACAGGGGGTGGTCCGGCGCAGTGGTGCGGCAGACGAAATCCCCGAGATTCGCGGGCAGGCTCATCGGCCGCTCCTGCAGGTCAGGTTCAGGTCAAAGGCGGGCAGGGTGAGGAGGCCCGCGTCCGGGCCGAGCGCCTCCCAGCGGGTGTCCCTCAGCGCGTTGGCGCGGGCCGCGATGTCGTCGAGGGATGAGAAGCGCAGCGTCGTCGTGCGGAAGGCGGCTTTGTCGCCCGGCACCACGCACACGTCGGCATCGTCCAGCGGCACGCGCCAGCCCTCGCCATCGGGCTCGGCGGCGCTGGCGAAGGCGCTGGCAAGGCGACGGGCCTCGGCTTCCGGGTCGGGTGAGGCGATGGTGAAGCCGTCGATGGCGCAGAAGCCGTTGGGGTGCGCCATCCACTCATCCCGCCAGACCAGCTCCGGGGTCAGGTGCTCGCAGAAATAGACGCGCCCGGCGGGGAAGGTCTCCGGCGGCAGGCGCACGGTGCGGAAGCGGGCGTCGTACTCCACGCCATCGAGATCCACCGGGCGCGAGAAGGCCACGGGCCCGGTCGGGGCGAAGCCGGCGGCCGCGAGCGCGTCGCGGGTGGCGTCGGCGTCGAAGGTGCGCAGCACCAGGCCATTGAGGCCGAACGGGCTGTCCAGCACCTCCTGGCGCTGGCGGCCGGTGTCCGGCACCCCCACCAGCTCCAGATAGGCGCCGGGCGTCATCATCAGATGGTTGATGGACCCGAGCGAATGGTACCCCCGCGGCGTGAGCGTGAAGCCCAGCGCCGCAAAGAGGTCCGCGGCCGCGTCCATGGACTTGAGGGTGTTGATCACCACATGGTCGAGCGCGGCCACGGGGCGCCTCCTCAGGCCTTGGGCGGGATCATGTAGACCCCGCGCCCGGAGGCCAGCAGCTTGCCGTCCTCGTCCAGGATCTGCGCCTCGGAGACGCAGAGCTGGCCGCCGAACTTGATGACCTTGCCCACGCAGATCAGGTCGTGCTGCATGGCCGCGCGGTGGTAGTCCACCCGCAGGTCCACGGTGGGCACGCCGCGGCCGGTCTTGGACACCAGCGCCCAGTCGGCGGTGAGGTCAACGAGCGTGGCCAGGATGCCGCCGTGGGCATAGCCCCGGTCGGCGTTCACCACCCATTCCGGGCGCCACTTGGCACGCAGGCGGATGGTGCCCTCGCCCACGTCCTCGACGGTGAGGCCGAGCCACTGGTGGAAGGGGCCCTTCAGGAGGAGGGCTTCGACCTGTTCCTTGGTCAGGGGAGCGTCAGACATGATGAAGCCTCTCAGGGGGTGACGACGATCTTGCCCATGACCTCGCGGTCGCGGATCATGCGCAGGCCCTCGGCGGCCTCTTCGAGCGGCAGCACCTTGTCCACCACCGGCTTCAGCTCGCCCTTCTGGATCATGTCCATGAGGGCGGAGAGATTCTCGTGGTAGAAGCTGTTGGAGCCGATGATCTTCAGCTCGAAGCTCCAGATGTAGCGCAGATCTTCCTTCGGATCGTGACCGGCGGTGGCGCCGCACACCAGGATCGTGCCGCCGCGCTTCACGCAGCGCAGCGAGGGCACCCAGGTGTCGCCGCCGGTGAAGTTCACCACCACGTCCACGCCGCCCTCATAGGTGCGGCGCTGGGGCTTGCCATACTTCTCGACCGCCCACTTGGAGAAGTCGGTGGTGCGGTAGTTTACGACATGGTCCGCGCCCAGTTCCTTCAGGCGGGCCATCTTGTCGTCGGAGCCGGCGCAGGCGATCACCTCGCAGCCCATCTGCTTTGCGAGCATCACGCAGCCCGTGCCCACGCCGCCGGAGGCGCCGAGGATGAGCACCTTGTCGCCCGCCTTCACCGTGTTGTGGGTGACGAGCATGCGGTGCGCGGTGCCGTAGGCGACCGGCAAAGAGGCGGCGTCGGTGAAGCTCACGCCGTCGGGCATCTTGATGAGCTGGCCGGCGGTGACGGCGCAATATTCCGCCATGCCGCCGTCCATCATCTCGCCCATCAGCCCCACCTTGGGGTTGAGGGGGTTCACGAGCACGCGGTCGCCCACCGCCCAGCCGGTGACGCCCTCGCCCAGCTCCACGATCTCGCCGGCCATGTCGAGGCCGATGATGACCGGCAGCGGCACCTTGATGCCGGGCATGCCCTTCACCGTGAACACGTCGTGATAGTTGAACGACGAGGCGCCAACGCGGATCACCACCTCGCCCGGCTTGGCGCTGGGGACGGGATAGTCGTTGACGACCTGGAGGTCGCTCACGTCGCCATGTTGCTTCAGCAGCAGGGCCTTCATGGTTTTTGTCATTTCACTTCTCTCTTCTTGGACCGTTTTCTCTGGGACGTTCGGCGGCTTGAGCGCCAGGGCGACTACTTGATGGCCTTGGAAGCCTCATAGGGGGCGGGGTCCAGGGCCGCGTCGGGCAGGTCGCCCTTTACTGCTCCGACGCTTTTGAAGACTTCGAACTCGGCCTTCATCGAGGCGATGTCGGCCGGTTCCATGGAGACGGTGTAGATGCCGTCCCACAAGGCGGCGTAGGCCTTGGCGTCATCCTCGGGGATGTTGCCGGCGGCCATCAGGGCCTTGGCGACGGCGGCCTTGTCGGCCTTGCCGGCCTCATAGGCGCCGCGCATGCCGGCGATGACCTTGGCGGCGGCGCCCGGATTTTCCTTCATCCAGGCGTTGCGCATGAGGCCGACGCCGAGCACGGGCGGAGCCTGCTTGCCAGTGACCTTCGCCCACTCGGCCCGGAAGGAGGCGAGCTTGCGCAGCTTCACGTCCGGCAGGAGGGCGATGGTGACGGTGCGCAGCGCCGCGGCATCGATGTTCTTCTGCACCAGGAACTGGGCGAGGCGCGGATCGGCGCCCGGCACGGCCTCGAAGTCCGAGGCGGCCATGCCGTAATTCTTGATGAGAATGGCGGCGCTGATGGCCGCCGTGGCGCTGCCGGCCGGCGACATGCCGATCTTCTTGCCCTTCAACTCCTCCATCTTGGTGATGG
>JAYSCE010000438.1:0-3864 GCA_041915035.1 Xanthobacter sp. | reverse complement strand
CAGCCCGTCCATGTCGCGCTCGAAGCCGATGGCGGTGCCATGGCCGATGCGCCGGGCGCCCGCCGTCTCCACCGCCTCGCGGATGTGGAAATCGAGGTCCGGCGGCGGCACGAGGCCAATCCACAATTCGCCCGCATGGAGCGCCACCGGCACGTCCTTGCCGGCGAGGAAGCCGATCCACTGCATGTGGGTGCGGTAGTCCTGCCGGGCCGTGCGGTAGTCTTCCGGGCCCACATAATTGAAGCCGGCCACAACGTCCGGCAGCGCCCGCACCAGCGCCGCGGATACCGCCGTCTGGGCGAACACCTCGGCCGGCGCGCCGTTGCGGTTCACCTGGGCGATATAGCGGAAATCTACCCCGCAGCCGGGGCGGGCGGCATCCCCCGCGCAGCCGCGCAAGTCTTCCACGCGGGCGACGAGGGCCTTGATATCCGCTACCCGGCGGCGCACCACGTCCGCCATGCCGGCCTGCTCCAGCGCCGCCAGCATGGCTTTCGGATCGCGCTCGGCGCCGATGGCCTGGCCGAGGCGGCGACGGTCCTCGCCCTCGAGCAGCGTCACCATCAGCTCGGCATATTGCACGTTGTCGGCGCGATACTGGCGCAGCTGGTCCACCGTCATCTCGGCGGTGCGCTCCATAGTGCGCGTCCAGTCCGGGCCGCCGGCGGCGGGATTGAACTTGGAGAAGGAGGCGAAGAACTGGTCGTGGCCGGAGGGTACCTGAGGGGTGGGCACGAACCAGCGCAGGGAGAGCGCATCCACCAGAAGATCGAAGGTGGTCTGGCCGCGCCAGCCGGCCACCGCGTCGGCGATGGGGACGATCTTGGGATCAGCGCCGCAGGGCTTTTCCGCGCTCGCGTCGGCGGGCGGGGACAAAATGTTCATGGCGGCGGGATCGAGGCACAGGCCATCCTTGATGGCCCAGGCGATCAGCCGCTCGGCATAGACCGCGCCGGAGAGATGGGTGTGCAGGTCGCCGCCCTTGGGCATGCGGTGCAGGAAGGCGCGCTGGCGGTTGGGCTCCGGCCGCATCCGCTCGAACGCGGCGGCGGTGATCGCCTCGGGCAGGCGGCTGGCGACGACGGCGGCCCGGATGGCGACAAGCGCCGCGATCAGGACGAACGCGGCGATCAGGATGCGGCGACGCAACAGGGCCTCCGGGGCGCGGATCTCAACTCGGGCGTGACCCTAGAGAGCCGCCGCGCGGCTGGCAACGCGGGAGGGCTTCCCCTCAGCTCTTGGCCAGTCCGGCGAGCACCTTGTCGACGCCTGTGACGCCCACCTTCACGTTCACCTGCCGGCCGTCCTGCAGGCGGAAGGCGATGGTGGCCTCCTTGGCGGCGGACAGCTCCCTGGCGAGGGCGGCGTCGTAGGCGATGCTCGCCTCGCACTCGCTGGTGCTGCACCACTGATAGGCGAGCTTGCGGGTGTTCTGGCCGAGCACCAGGTCCACGCCGTCGCGCACCAGCACACCGGTGGGCGTGGTGATGGCGATGGTGGGAACGTCCTTGCCGTCCTTGCCGATCTTCCACACCACCACGACGCGTTTGGACTGGTTGTCGGTGATGCGCAGGGCGCCGAAGCAGGTCTTCTTGCCGGTCTTGGCGCCGGCGGCGGGGGGCAGCTCCTGGCAGGTGAGCACCCAATTGTCGAACGACTGGGTCTCGGTCTTCACCGGGCCGGTGGGCGCAGCGGGGGCGGCCGGCTGGTTCTGGGCGGTGCGGTTCTGGGCCTGCGCCGTCTGCTGGGACTGCGCCACGGTGACGGCGCCCGTATCCTCGGAGAACAGCACGGCGAACGGCGTCGCCGCGAGGAGCGCGGCAAGGGCCAGGAACGGACCGGTGCGGAAGGAGCTGGCGCGGAACGGACGGGGAAGGAACACGAGACGCCTCCGTGGACGAGGACTCGGGGACAGAAGGGGCAGGGACCAGAGGCACCGGACCGGCGCCGCCGGTTCCGCCGCGGCGCGGGGCCGGGCGGGCGGAATACGGCAGCCCTCGCGGGTGCCCGCACCCGGCGGGTGAGGATGGGGCGGCGCGGCGCGAAAGCCAAGCTCCGCCGCGATCTTGTCCCCGGAGAAGAAACGGGCGGCGCACCCTCACGGCACGCCGCCCGCCGGACTGATCGAGGATCAGGCGCCGCTCACCACTGGTAGCGGACACCGCCCTTGGCGCTGCCGGCCGTGAAGTTGTCGCCGAACTTCACATCGGCGCTCACGAAGCCGTTCCAGCCGGAGTCCTTGGCGAAGACGTTGAGCCCGACACCAAGCTCGCCGAACAGGCCGTCGAAATTGTCGACGGTGCCGAAGGGCACGCCGGGATTGAACACGGTCACCGCGTTGTCGCCGAGGAACTCGTACCAGAGGCGGCCGGTCACGCTCGCCTGCACCCGGTAGGTGGCGGCGTCGTAGATCTGGCCGCCGACGCGGGCGCCGAGGCTGCCGCGCAGGCTGTCGTTGTTGCCGAAGTCGACGAAGGTGTTTCCGGCAATGGCGAGGTTGGAGATGTTGGTGTTCACGTAGGACAGGGTGGCGAGGCCGTCGAAGAACCCGCCGTTGGCCCAGGTGAAGAGGCGGTAGCCGGTGTCGAGGGCGAAGCCGACGTTCCGGGCGTCCGTGGACTGGCCGAAGTAGCCGATGCCCGCGAGCGTCGGCGCGTTGTAGTCCATGGAGAGGAAGTCGGCCTTGATGAGGGCGTCGAAGTACCAGTTGCCGGTGATGTAGGTGGCATAGGCACCGACCGTCCCGCCCGAGTAATCCGCCGAGGTGGGCGAATTGTCGAAGTTCAGGTTCGACCCGACATAGCCGCCGAGGACACCGAACACCACCGCGTCGTTGGTGGTGAACACGCTCTCCTTGCCGAAGTCGGCACCGGCGATGAAGCCATAGATGTTCTGGCTGTAGCTGGTGTCGAACCCGTAGAGCTGGCCGCCGGCCGCGAAGGTGTTGGAGGCATCACGCGAGCCCCAGCTGCCGACCACCTTGCCCCAGATGCCGGGGGTGACGGAGGCCGGATCGCCATTGACGGTCTTCACGCCTTCCTTGGTGACCAGCTGCGTGGGCGTGCCCTGCAGGTAGGTGCGCAGGTCGGCCTGACGGTCGAGCCACACGCCGGTGGTCTCGTGCCAGATGGCCTGGGCGCCGGTGACGAGCTTCGGCAGCTCGAACACTTCCTGGTCGGGCAGGCCGATCAGGTAGGTGTCGTTGCCCTTGACCGTGAGGTCATAGAAGAACAGGCCCTTGTCGATGACGCCGCCGAACTTCGCCGAGTAGTTGGTGGAGCCGGGCGAGATGTAGAAGCTCGTCGGGTCCGTGGTGCCGGCCGCGCTCTGCACGTCCACCACCTTGATGCCGGCGAGGTTGAAGGCACCGGGTCCGGCGTTGACGTCGTGGATGAGCAGGCCGGTGGAGCCGGTGGTGACGAGGCCGGCAATCTCCACGCCGTTCACGTCGAGGCCGCCGACCGCGAGCTGGTCCGAGGTGGAGCCCGCAGCGCCGAGGTAGCTGTCGAGGCCCACCGTGCTGTTGCCCACGCCGTTCCACGTGCCGCTGACATAGGTCACGTCGCGGGTGCCGTTGCCGGCGATCTGGCCGGGAACCTCGTCGATCATGGTCAGCAGGCCGCTCTGGAGGAAGAGCGGATCGCCGTTGTTGAAGGTCTCCAGGCTGTTGAAGGTTGTGGTCTCGGCCACCGCCCCCTGCAGCGCGGTCACGATGCGGCCGGTGTTGTTCAGGGTGTCGTTGCCGCCCCCGAAGTAGTTGTTGCCGACCGTCACCCAGGTGTTCGACGACAGGTTGTTGAAGGTGTCGTCGTTGTCGGTGAGGCCGATGCGGCCGACGATGGTGCCGTTGTTGGTGATGGTGGT
>JAYSCE010000437.1:0-3866 GCA_041915035.1 Xanthobacter sp. | reverse complement strand
GGCAGGATGCGGATGCCGCAATAGGCTTCCGCATGCCCCAACGCGGCAGCGAGGTCCGCCGTCAACTCGGTGTCGCGGGATGTGTCGTTCTCATCGAGCCCCACCTTGCGCCGGATCAGTCCAGCCCAGGCGGTGTAGGCCGCGGGCACATCCGGAACGGCAGCGATCTTGACGGGGGACCACATCAGCCGGCGGCCTTCGCCTTGGCGGCCTCGATCTCGGACTTCAGCCGGGCGATGCCCCAGCGCTTATCCACGTCGATGCCGAGGGCTTCGGCTTCCGTCTGCAGTGCCGCCTTGTCGTCAGCCTCGGAAGCTTCGCCAGCCGGGGCGGCGGGCACGTCGTCTTCGGACTGCGCCGCGGGGGTCACTTCTTCGGCAACGGGCTGGGCATCGGAGGTCGCGGGCGGCTCGCCATCGCCGGCCGGGACGGGCGGCGGGTCGCCTTCACCCTCCACACCGCTCCGCAGCTCGCCCATCGGCACCTGCACAGTGGTCTCGGCGCCGGCGGCGATCACCACCGCATAATCGGCCTGCACAAGCCGCGTCGCCTCTTCGTCGCCGAAGCGTTCGGTGACATCACCCGGCGACAGGGCGAAATCCACCCCCGCCATGCTCACCAGCATCCTGACTTTCATGGGATCACCCTCCGGGAGGATCGGCGGGCACTGGCGCGCCCGCCGCCTGCGTCACGCCTGAATGAGGTGCTTGATGGCGGCGGTGTCGCCCAGCTCGCCGTCGAAGCGGATCAGGCCGGCGATGCCGAGATCCGGCCAGAAGCGCTCGCGCATGACGCCGATGACGGGCGAGCCCACCTTGCGGACGAAGAACTTGCTGAAGTCGCCGAACAGCATGGTCTTGTTGCCGGTGGCGATGGACGCCATGGCCTGATTGATGGAGTAGGGATAGCCCAGCAGGGAGCCCGGCTGGTTCTTGCTGACATCGCCCATCTGCCAGAGGTAATTGCCCTCCCCATCCTTCAGCTTGCGGATGGCGGCGATGGTCGCATCGTTGAACATGAATCGGGCCTTCGGGGACTGGCGATAGGCCGGGTCCACCGAATGCAGCAGGTCGATGATCTCATCGGACGCGATGGCCGAGGCCGAAGCGGCGGTCTTGCCCAGCGTGGACGCGGTGACGATGCCGTTCGGCGCCGAGGAGCCGGTGCCCGTGGTGAGCTGGCTGTTGGCGATGCGGCCGAGGCGTTCGCCCAGGAGGCCGGCAAGAAGCGTCTCGACGTTGAAGATGCTGTCCTGCGCCAGCTCGAAGGACCAGCGCACGAACTGCGTGTCGAAAACGTAGCTGTCGAGAGACTTCTGCCCGAAGGTGACATCCTTTGCGCCGGTGTCGGTGAGCGCGGTGCCCTCCGTATGCGCAACAGCGGTGACGCCGGTGTCATCCGTGGTCGGGATCTTGATGGGGTTGCCGGAAGCCGTGTTCAGCTCGGTGCAGATCGCCTCGTCATACATCGGCCCCCAGGCCTTCATGGAGATGATGATCTGCGAAGCGAGTTCGGTCGGCACGGTGTAGCCGCCCGCCGTCGAGGTGCCGACCGACTGGGCTCGGAATTCGTCCTGCGCCTTCGTATCGGCACCGGCGCGCAGGATGGCACGCTCTTCCGCCGAAAGCTCGGACGGATCGCCGCCCGCGCGGATCATGCGATGGAACACCTGCCGATAGGTCGGCGCGTCGCCCTCGTCCTGCCCCCGGGCCTCGCCGCCGTCGCGGGCGTGCGGACGCTGGCGGGCGCGGGCCTCTTCCTGCCTCTTCTCCAGCCCGGCGAGGTGTTCCTCGCGCTCGATCTGCTTGCCGATCCGGTCATATTCGGCCATGGCGGCGTCGTGCTGGGTTTCCAACTCCCGCGCGCGGGTCTCATCCGCACCGTCGATCTGGCTCAGACGCTCGCGGGCTTCGGACACGATGGTGGCCTGCTTCTCGCGCAGTTCCTTAATGCGATTGGACATCGCTCAGCTCCTCAAGATGTTCGGGGTGCTTGGGCGCGGGCCGATGGCCTCAGGCCTTACTCCTCGCCCGCACCTGCAGGTCGAGGGTGACTTTCATGCCGACGCGGCGGGCGGCGGCATTGAAATTGTGCTGGCGACGCTCGTGGCGCGCAGCCTCAAGGCTGCGCAGCGCGACCGACGTGCCGTCATAGGCGGGTTCGGACACCACCGACACTTCGTAGAGTTCGGCGGTGATGATGGTGCGCAGCGGCACCTTCAGGGTTTCATCCCACTCTTCGCGCGTGGCGCGGAACCGGAACGACATGCCCGTCACGTCGCCGCGGCGGATCAACTCCTGCACGTCGTTCCCGTCGCTCGTGGCCGGAAGATCGATTTCCGTCGCCAGACCCTTGGCGTCCTCCTTCAGCCGCAGGGTGCCCGCCGAGGAGCGGCCGAGCACGCGGCCGGTGTCATGATCGAAATAGGCCCGCACGTCCGCCGTCTTCAGGGTCTCGGTGAAGGCGCCAGGTGCGAACTTCTCCCGGAAGAAACCGCCAATGTCGGCCTCCTGATTGAACACCGCCGCATAGCCCGCCACGATGCGGCCGGAGCCCTCGGCCCGGAATTCGACGGGGGCGACGAGCGCGCGCTTTTCAGGCCCCATTACCCTGTCCTTTCTGTGCCTGCGGATCATTGAGAGGCGGCCCGCCGTTGTGGCCAGGCGGTGGAGGCGCATTGCTGCCGAGCGGCACGGTAGCGCCTTGGATATAGAGCCTGTCCCCGCCGGGCTGGGATGGCAGATCCTCAAGCGCGCGAACCTCGTCCGGCGTGCGCACCGCGTTCTGGATTGCGGTGGCATAGCCGGTCATGCGCGAGGCGAAGTCGCCGCGCAGCAGGCCGTCCAGATTGTGCTTCACGTAACGACCGTTGTTCATGCGGCCGAACACCTTGAGGTTCATCTCGCCTTCCAGCGCCGCCGCCCACTGGCCAATGAGGTGCTTTACAAGGTGAAGATCCTGCTGTTCCGCATTCGTGAACGTGGCGCGGGTCAGGTCCTGCAGGAACACCGGGGGCAGCTGATAGGCTCGGGCAATCTCCTCGATCTGGAATCGCCGCGCCTCTACCATCTGCCCCTTGGATGGATCGAAGCCGACAGGCTTCAGTTCATGGCCCGGAGGCAGCGGGAAGAGGGGCTTTTCGCTGCTCTTCGCCTCCTCGATCGAGCGATGCACGTCCGCCAGGGCGCGCTTCATGCCATCGGGTCCAACGGGAAGCGGGCCGACAAGGGCAAGGGGCGGGACGCCACCGCCGGCGAAGAAGTTGCTGCCATAATTGTTCATGGCCAGCGCCAGCTGGATGGCCTTCCCGGCCATGGCGATCGGCCCGTAGTGCTTCAGCCCGCAGGACCGCAGCATGAAGGGCACGTCGATCACATCCGCCGCGGGATATTCCTTGTCCTCGAAACGGTAGACCGTCTTTCCGGCTGCGCGCTTCACCGTCGTCTTGCGCGGGTCCATCGGCCAGAAGGCCTCAAGGCCCGTGCCGCTCCGCTCGATCCAGGCGAGGCCGCGCCCGCCAGTGAACACCTGCTGCCAGAACCATTGCCGGAACTTGAAGGAGTCCATCTCCGGATTGGGGTTCTCATGCACGACGATGGCGAGTTTGCCCTCCAGCTTCTCCGGCCCATTTTTGGTGCGGCGATAAGGGTGCAGCGGGATTGCCGCCAGCGTGCGCGACAGGAACGCCACCGCCGCCCACACCGCCGGCACCGCAAGGGCGCTGTCGATGGACACCGCCGGGAGGTTGGCCGAGCTGACACCGAAGAACGCGAGAAAATTCTCCGCGCTCACCGGGATGGTCGGATTTTCGTGACTATCCGTCGAAGCATCGCTTCTGCCTCATGGCGTGCGGTGATGTCGAAGCG
>JAYSCE010000436.1:0-3879 GCA_041915035.1 Xanthobacter sp. | reverse complement strand
ATGAGGCTGCACGGATCTGTCCGGCCGCGCCCGCCGGCCCGTCGTCCAGCGGCTCCACCAGCATGTCGGTATGGATACGCACACCAGGCGCCACGTAGCGCCCGATCACCTGCGCCTCCTCCTGCGAGGAGGCCTCCACGCACAGGCCGATGCTGACCGGAGGCCGCACGCCGTCGGGGTCCTCGAACAGCAGCGCGACGTGCGTGACCGCAGCGTCGCGCAGCGTTTCCCCGTCGCCGAGCTGGCCCAGGCAATAGCCGCGCAAGGTGCGCTCCGAACCGCGGCTGCCGCTCTCGCCGGCGGAGCGGTTGAACCTGTAGTAGCGGGCCGAACCGCCCGCCATGACCGTCTGGATAAGGTCGATGAGGGTGGATTTGCCGGAGCGGTTCTTGCCGAGGATGGCCGTGTCGCCGGACAGGTCGAGGTCTTCCCGCCCGAACAGGTGCCACTGCACAAGCGAGATTCGACTGAGCTGCATCATTCGGAGGTCTCGCCCTGCTGTTCGTCGTCCTCGTCCTCGGGGTCGACCTCGGCAAATTCCGGCCGCGCAACGAGCTGTTCCAGCCGCTCCACCACATCGTCGCCCGCAACGGTGGCGATGAGGGCCCGGATGGTGAGGCGATAGTCCTGCAATTCGTCGTCATAGTCGTCGAACCGGACGACGGCCTTGCGCGCGAGCCCCTCCAGGATGGCCTTGAAGTCGCCGGCCGACAAAGCGGGCCGGCGGGCGCGCGCCACCGTGTCCTGGTAGGCGTCATAGGCCTCGTTGAGCATCACCAGCACGCTGCCGTGCCGCTCGATATCCCCCTCTTGGATGCCTTCCTCCCACAGCCGGCGCAGGATGAGCAGGACCAGCGTGTCGTCGATCCGGAGCCGGGGCTGCCCGGCCTGCTCGATGTCCGGCAGGATGCCGGCCCAGCCTTCCGATTCCCGCACCACGAGGCGATAGCCCGCGACCTCGAAATAGTCCGCAACGAGCTTTTCCAGATCGGGCCGGAGCAGGCTTTCCATGAGCGCGGCGCCGCCGCGGTCCTCCAGGTGGAGGAATTGCTGGCGCAGCAGGTGGCGGATCACCCGCTGCGCGCGTTCGAGCAGGCGCGGGTCGCGGCTTTCCAGAGCCGAGAATTCAGCGAGCACGGTCCGCCTCCAGCGTAATGGCATCGTCGGTGCGGACGGCGAGGAAGCCGGCGCATTCCAGCCAGGCATTGTCCACTCGCTGCCCCTCCAGCGGCCGGAAGCTGAAGCTGCGCGCGAGATGCGCACCGAGCGCCGTGCCGCCCGGGGCCTCGCCGGCGAGGACCAGCAGGCGCAGCGCCTCGAAGGCGAGGAAGTCATCCACAGATTCGATCGGGAACCCGTCCGCCCCAGCTTCGCCGAAGGGCGGCACCCGGCGCTCCAGGAAGCGGCTGACCTCTTCCGGCAAGACCGTCAGCCGGTCGAGATAGTCCCGCTCGAGCCTCTTCCTCAATTCGCGCAGCGGATCGGGGGGCGGCAGCGAGATGGCGCCGCCGACCACCGGCGCGCGGGCCGCCCTTGGCCGGGCGAGCAGGAGCGGGGAGAGGGGCCGCGACATGGGCTCCAGCGGTCCGGGCACCGTGAAAGCCTCCGGCTCCCGCGCGCGCAACGTGTCGAGCCGCAGCAAAAGGGCTTCGCTGCGGGCGAGGAACCCACCCGTGCGGCGCCCGGCGTAGCGCACCGTGTTGCGCAGGCGCGTCTCCAGCCGCCCGCGATGCTGCTGGATACGGTCGAACACATCATCGATGCGCTCGAACACCCTGCGGATGGTGGCGAGATCGTCGAACACCATGTCGCGCGCGCCGGCTTGATCGGCGGCAAGGTGGGCATCGAGATAGGCCTGCGCAACCACGCCGACGTCGCCCGCCGATTCCTCCACCGCGTCCAGCCGCGCCAGGATCCGGTGGCGGTAGCGGTAGGGGTGGGCGGTGGTGTTGATGGCGGTATAATCCTGCAGGAGGATCCGCTCGACGAAATCCTCGAAATAGAAGCGCAGGCGCTCGCCCACGCTGTCGCTTGTCAGGATCTGCCGGTCGATCTCGCGCAGCGCGGAGAGCACGGAACGCAGGTAGCGGCCGAATGATGCCGAATCCCGCGCGGCCTTGTGGAGCCCGAGGGCATTTTCGCGGGCGTCAGCCTCCAGGGCGTCGAGCCCGTTTTTGACCTGCACCACGAGGCCGCCGAGCTGGTCGGACACGCCTTCGCGCAGCGTGCAGAGGAACTCCGCGAGCCGCATGGCCGCCGCCGGCATGTCCAGCGTCACCTTGAGTCCGTAGCGTGTCTCCTCCAGCCAGCCGGTGGCGATCAGCCGGTGATAGATGTGGCGAGCGCGCCCCATGGCGTCGCTGGTGGCCTCGGCATGGGCCGCATCCAGCCCGCGTCGGCGCAGGCGGCCGCGTCGGCCGACCACCTGGTCGAGCACCACCGGCTCCTCGTCGTCGCGCCACAGGGCGGGATTCTCGCGGAGCTGCTCGTAGATGAGGGCAAGGATGTCCGACTGGGCCGGAAAATTGAGATCGGACCGGAAAAACGCGCGGTAGATACGATCGACCATGATCTCGTAGATGGTGCGGTTCGATCCCGAGAAGATGGTGAAGATGTCGGCGTTCAGGTGACCAAACAGCATTCCAGGGCGCCTCTTCCGGCCATCGATTGAACGGTTGAGTTCCGCTTGCGGTCCCGCGCGGGCGGCTCAGGCTTCGGCGGACCAGATTCTGGGGCGGCCGGCCCTACGGGCGGATTCGGGCGCAATTCAGGATGAGGCCCATGCCGGTCGCCCCCGCGTTCAAACGCCATAACCGATACCGCGGGGGATGGCGAGGGCGGTGTCCTGCGCGGCCGGGCGGAATTTCGCTGCGGCGGGCTGGCCTCCCCGGTGGCGAACCTCTAGCCTTGGGGGCAATAACAAGGTGAAAACGCGTTGGAAACGCCCGAACTGCCCGCTTTGCGCTCCTATCATTCCTGGATCGCCAACGAGACGCTGGAGGATTATTCGCTGCGCTACACGGCGCGGTCCTTCCGGCGCTGGTCGCCCTTCGTCATCGCCAACACGGCGCTCGGCGGCATCTCCTTCCTGGCGCTGGAGACCATCGGCGGCTCGATCACGCTGAACTACGGCTTTACCAACGCGGGCCTCGCGATCCTCGTGGTGTCGGTGTTCATCTTCGTCACCAGCCTGCCTATCGCCTATTACTCCAGCAAATACGGAATCGATCTCGATCTGCTCACCCGCGGGGCGGGGTTCGGCTATATCGGCTCGACGATCACGTCGCTGATCTACGCGAGCTTCACCTTCATCTTCTTTGCCCTGGAAGGCGCCATCATGGCGCAGGCGCTGAAGCTCTATTTCGATCTGCCGCTCGTGCTCGGCTACATCCTGTCGTCCCTCGTCATCATCCCCGTCACGCTCATGGGCATCACCATGATCTCGCGGCTGCAGATGGCGACCCAGCCGCTATGGCTCGCGATGATGGTGCTGCCCTTCGTCATGATCTGGCTGAAGGCGCCGGACGAGATCGCCGCGTGGACCCGCTTTGCCGGCCGCGATACCGGATCGGCCGGGTTCGATGCGCTCGCCTTCGGCGCTGCGGTCAGCGTCATGTGCTCCCTGGTGGTGCAGATCGGCGAGCAGGCGGACTATCTGCGCTTCCTGCCCGAGAAGAAGGCGTCGAACCGCCTCGCCTGGTGGGGCGCGGTGGTGATGGCGGGGCCGGGCTGGATCGTCATCGGCGGGTTGAAGATCCTCGCCGGCGGGCTGCTTGCGGTGCTGGTCCTCGGTGCCGGGCTGCCGCGTCCGGCGGCCCTCGAGCCCATCTACATGTATCTCGTCGCCTACCAGCACGTCTTCGACAATCCGGCGCTGGC
>JAYSCE010000435.1:0-3880 GCA_041915035.1 Xanthobacter sp. | reverse complement strand
ACCTGCGTCCCGACTATCTCAAGATCAACCCGCGCGGCACCATCCCGACATTGGTGCCGGACGGCGGCGAACCCTTGTGCGACTTCAGGTCCATCGCCTTGTGGCTGGCCCGCACCTATCCGCGCGGCAAGCTCCTGCCGGAGGATCCGGCGCTGGCGGCCGAGGCCGAGGCGCTGATGAACTTCGCCATCGGCCAGCTCCATGGCGAGGGCTTTACCCGCGTGTTCGTCGCCGAGCGCTATGTCGCGCCGGAGGATTCAGGACGTCTGAAAGACGACGTGACATCCCACGGACGGGAGATCGTGACACAGGGGTTCGACATCGTGGAGCGCCGGCTCCCGGCCGAGGGCTTCGCCGTGGGCGATCGCTTTTCCATCGCCGACGCGGCGCTGTTCTACAACGAGTTCTGGGCGGACCGCATCGGCATCCCCCTGCCGCCCAAGGTGAAGCCCATTACCAACGGCTGCGCGCCCGCCCGGTGGTGCGGCAGGTGCTGGCCGAGGAGGGCTACCGGACCTGAGCCGGCGCGCCGTCGTCCCACTGTCAGAAATCCGTCGTATCTGAGCCTCGCCGAAAGTCCCACACAGCCTTTCGACACCCGACGCCTGCCCGCGTGGCCGGCGCACGGGCGTGCTGTGCGTTGCGGGTGAGGAGGCGGAGGCATGGAGAAGACCCTGATCGTCGAGGCGCTCGGCGAGGGCGGGTTGCTGCTCCCCGCGCGGCTGGAGCACGCGCTCGCCGCCAACGACCGCGCCAAGCTGCGCATGACCGCCTTGCAGGACGCCGCCGCCCGCGCACGCGCGCCCTCTTCGCCCATTCGCCCACTGGAGGCGGAAGCAAGCGCGGCCGGCCTCTCGGGCGACGGGCTCGATGCGGCCATCGCCAGCGCCCGGCTGATCGACGACGGCTCCTATCAGGTCAGCGGCGCCGGTCGCCTCACCCAGGCGATCCTCGACGACATCGCCGCCATGGCCGATCCGCTGGCGGCGGCGGGTGACGCGGGCGCGGACACCTTCGCCGCGCGTCTTGCCGCCTTGCGCACGGCGTTCGCCGCGGCCACAAGCGACATCCTCTCCGAGGCCGATCTGGTGCGCCTCACCAGCGCCCGACGCGGCGGGGCGGACAGCGCGCATCTCCTCGTCATGGACCTGCACAAGGCGCTGAACCGCCTCTCCGCCGCCCTCTCGGCCGAGACGGTGGCCGGCGCGCGGACGTTGGGCATTGGGGAGGAAGACAAGCCGCGCATCGCCGCCTTCATGGCCGGGCTTGCCGAGACGCGGGGACTGATCTTCGGCCATCCCGGCCTCGACACCACGGCGAGCCACAGCGGGGCGCGCCTCGTGATCCAGAACGACATCGGCACCACCGATGCCCATGTCATCATCATCGCGGTGGAGGGGCTCTCCGCCACCGTCACCTACACGGACGTGCACCGCTCCCGCGCGAAATTCTTCATCTCTTTGTTCTCGGACGCCGGGGCCGAGTGGACGCCGCTCGCCGAGCGCACGGCGGCGGGCATCGCGGGGGGCGCGGCCTTCCACCTCGTCACCGGGCGTTTCGCCGCGAAGGATGCGGAGGCGCTGGACCGCTTCCTCGCCGCCGTGGGCCGAAACATCGTCTTCCTCATCGACTGGAACAAGGCGCGCAAGGCGCTCCAGACCTTCGTGGACAAGCCCACCGCCATCGCCTTGCTGCGCACGGCGGCGCGCGGCGCCATCGGCCATCGCGGCTTCCTGGAGATGGGCGGGCCGGAACTGGTGTTCGATGCGGTGCGGCGCAGCGCCGAGGGGCGGGTGCCCTATGGCGCGCGGCTGGACCGGGTGCTGGGGCGCGAGGGCGCGGCGCGCTTCCTCGCCGAGGTGCTGCGCCTCGCCAGCGAGGGGCTCGCCGCCGGCCGTTCGGCCCGTCTCATCCGCGACGAGGTGCGGGCGGAACTGGCGCGCAGCTTCGGCTCGGTGGAGGAGGAGATGCTGGCCGTGGTGCTGCGCCAGCTCGGCATCGCCCGGATGCTGGCCGGCGAGGTGGCCGGCGTGCTCGATGGGCCGGCGGACCTCTCCGATGCTGCCCGCGATGCGCTGCGCAGCCGGGCCAAGCGCCTGGAGGAGAAGGCCGACCGGCAGATCGTCGGCGCCCGCGAGCGGGCGAGCGGCCCGTTCGGGCAGGGCGGCCGCTTCCTGCCCGTGGCGGACGCCGCCGAGCAGGCGGTGGATGCGTTCGAGGAGGCCGCCTTCCTCGCCAGCGCCGCGCGTTTGAAGCCGGGCCTCGCCGCCCTGCCCCTGCGCGATCTCGCCGCCGGCGCGGTGGTCTGCTGCTCCGATCTGGTGCGGGCGGTGGCCGCCGCCAGTGAGGGCTCGGCTGGCCGGCGGGAGGATGTGACCGACACGCTGGAGGCCATCGACGCCGTGACCGAGGGCGAACGCCGAGCCGATGCCGCCCACCGCCGGGTTCAGGAGGCCACGCTGGCGCCGGCCTCCACCGACCCGCTCACCGATGCCGGGGCGCTGGTCGCCACCCTGGAACTCGCCCGCGCCATCGAGGGCGCCACCGACGAGCTGGCCCGCGCCGCCCTCGCGCTGCGCGCCTCGGTGCTGGAGGAGATGGCCCCGTGACGCACGAGACCAAGCACGCCGACCCCATCGCCTTCATCGGCCCCGGCGGCACGCCCGCGCCCCTCACCGCCCGTGATTTCGGCTCCAAGGCCGCCCAGCTCTGGCGCATGAACGCGCTGGGGCTCGATGTGCCGCCCGCCTTCGTGCTCTCCACGTCCCTCTGCGGCGAGCGCCGCGCGGGTGAAGTGCGGCGCCTGCTGGAGGACGGCCTCGCCTTCCTCGAAGCGGCCACCGGCCGGCGCTTCGGCGACCGCCGCCGCCCGCTTCTCGTCTCGGTGCGCTCCGGCGCGGAAAAGTCCATGCCCGGCATGCTGGAGACCGTGCTGGACGTGGGCATGACCGCGGAGACCGCGCGCGGCCTCATGCGCCTCCACGGCAACCCCCGCCTCGCCTTCGATTGCCATCGCCGCTTCATCGAGGGCTGGTGCGAGGTGGTGGCCGGCCTGCCCCGCGCGCCGTTCGAAGCGGTGCAGCGCGATCTCATCGCCGCCGAGCAGGCGTTGAGCGAGCAGGGGCTGGACCCGGAGGCGCTGGAGCGCCTCGCTGCGCGCTATCTCGACCTTGCCCGCGACGGCTACGGCGCGATCGTGCCCGCCGACCCGCGCGACCAGCTCGCCGAGGCGGTGGAGGCGGTGTTCCGCTCCTGGGCCGCGCCGAAAGCGATCGAATATCGCCGGCTGAACCATCTCGAGCACCTGGCCGGCACGGCGGTGACGGTGCAGGCTATGGTGTTCGGCAATGCCGGCGTGCGTTCGGGCTCCGGCGTCGCCTTCTCGCGCAATCCGGCGAGTGGGGCGCCCGGTCTCTATGCGGACCTGCTGTTCGACGCGCAGGGCGAGGATGTGGTCTCCGGCCGCCGCCAGCCGGTGGGGCTCGACCGCCTCGGCGCAGTGCTGCCCGATGTTGCGTCCGCTCTGGCCGAGGGCGTCGCGGCGCTGGAGCGGCATTATCGCGACGTGCAGGACGTGGAATTCACCTTCGAGGAAGGCCGCCTCTATTTCCTCCAGACCCGCGCCGCCAAGCGCACCCCGCGCGCCGCGCTCAAGATCGCCGTGGACATGGTGGCGGAAGGTGCCATCACCCCGGCCGAGGGGTTGGCCCTGCTGGAGGGGGTGGACCTCTCCGCCGTCGCCGCCACCCGCTTTTCCGGCGAGGCCGAGCCGGTGGCACATGGCGTTGCCGCCTCGCCCGGCACGGTGAGCGGCCGGGTGGCGTTCAACGAGGAGGGCGCGCGCCGCCTCGCCGCGGGCGATCCGGTCGTGCTGCTGCGG
>JAYSCE010000434.1:0-3927 GCA_041915035.1 Xanthobacter sp. | reverse complement strand
GAAGCACGGCCTTCGGGATGTTGCCCCACGCCTTGGCAAGGGTCGCCTTGTAGGCATCCGAAAAGAGATAGTTCTGGAATTTCTGCGGGTCCGTCGCCGCCGATGCGGCGCCCCCGGTGCCCAGGAGCAGGCCCAGCGCGAGGCCTGCAACGGCCAGCCCGCGATGGCGCGACGCCGGCTTGTGGCCGGAGGCGGGAATGGTCGACATGGTGATGCCCCCACTGGCATGCTCAGTTGGGAAAAGGCATACCACCCGCGGTTGCGCCCCGCCATACGTCCAAAGCTACTGGTCCACCTCGCAGCGCAGTTCCTGCCGCCCGTCCGGCAGGATGCGGCGGTGGGTGCGGTCGGCGAGGCGGCTGATGAGGAGGAAGGTGACGCCGTTGAGCATGGCCTCCTCGTCCACGCTGGCATCGAAGGTCGGCGCCGGCCCCGGCTGGAGCGCACCGCCGGTCCAGGCGAAGGACACATCCAGCACGAACTCGTCGAACCGCGTCGTCACCTCCACCGGCCCCTCGGCGAGAGAGGGGGCGGCGGTGGCGAATTCCTCGGCGATCTGGGCAATGCGCCCCACTTCCTCGGTGCGCGCGCCATCAGCGGCGGCGCTGTCCATGAGGAACTGGCGCAAGATCGCATGGCCCTGAGCCGGAGACCAGACGAGCCGGCGGCTCTTCACCGCGCCGATGCGGAACAGGGCGTTGAGCACGAGCGCGGTGAACAGGCCGAGCACCAGGGAAGAGGTGAGCAGCTCCTGCGCCGATGCAGACAGCACACGCGCATAGAAATCAGGGATCTCGTCGAAGGAAATGCCGATGAGGAAGCCGAGGCCCACCACGATGGTGCGCCGCGCATCCAGCATCCTTTGGCCGAGGATGGAGATGCCCGACAGCACGATGAAGGCGGAGGCGAACAGCAATGCGGCCCCGAGCACCGGGCGGGGAATGGCCATCACCGCCACCGACGAACCGGGGATGAAGGCGAGGGCGATCCAGCCGATGCCGACGCCGAGCCCCACCCGGCGGGCCTTCACCTCGGTTGCGACGGCGAGCCCGACGCTGGCCGAATAAGTGTTGAGGCCCAAGGTGCCGATCAATCCCGCGAACAGGGTGCCGAGGCCATCGGCCAGTACGCCTGCCTCGATGTTGGGATAGTCCGGGCGGCGCCACTCCGGATCGTTGGCGCGCTGGCTCGCCACCATGTCGCCGAAGCTGCGCAGGATGGCGGCGAGCGCCCCGGCGAGGAAGCCGGGGAGCAGCCCGATGCTGAAGCTTGGCGTCACCAGTGGCCAGCGGATCAGCTCCAGCAGGGGCTTCACGGAGACCTCCGGCCGCGGCGCGCCGAGTCCGAGGGCGAGATGCACCACGGTGCCCGCCGCAAGGCCCACAAGCACCGCCATGGCGCGCCACGGCGGGCTGCCCCAGGCGGCGAGGACGACCATCACCACGAGGCCCGCCACCGCGCCGCCGGTGCCGGTGAGGGTGACGTCGGCCATTGACTGGCTGTAGCCGACCATCAGCTTGATGGCGACGACGCCGAGGATGATGCCGAGCAGCGTCACTACCAGCCCGACGATCTCGATGGGCAGAAACGGGCGCATGCGATGCATGACCCGGCTGAACAGCACCTGCGCGAGGCCGGCCACGATGGTCATGCCCGCCACCGCCTCCAGCCCGCCGGTACGGGCGGCATAGAGCCCGGCGGGCAGATAGACGGCGGTGAAGACGGCGGGCAGGAGATAGCCGGAGCCGACGCGGCGCAGGAACAGGATGGGGCGCCCCCAGCACTGGAACAGGGTCGCGACGCCCATAGCCAGCATGGCGAGGTCGAGATAGCGCCGCTGCAACTCGGCATCGGCGCCGGCCGCCTGCGCGACGAGCAGCGGGAACACCAACGTCACCGCCATCAGGCCCATGTGCTGGGCCACCGCGCCGACCAGCACGGGGAGCGGCGGATGTGAATCGTGATCGTAACGCAGCCTGCCGCTTCCCACGCGCCCCTCCCGCCCCCGGCCGCCTGCGCGGCTCTATCTGAACTCTGTCCGCCGCCGAAGCTCAGGGCGGCGAGCGGGCGCTGGCGGGGGAGGGCGCCTGGGCGTCACCGCACGCCGCCGAACGTCGCGAATCACCCCCGCCGGACGACAGGGCACGGGGCGACGGGGGACATGCGGGGATTGGCAGCAAGGCTGAGCGCAGCGGCATGGATCGACCCGGCGGAAACGACCCGGCGAGCCTAAAGGGTTTTCGCAAAAAGGGAAATTGCCGGGGCGGAGGGGATACTTGACCTGCGCGCGCATGGCCGCGCGGGCGACACTCTCCGCCCGCTCGTCCGGCTTGGCATTGTTCGGGCCGGGCGGATCCGCCCGGGGCGCCTATAGCGCCACGTAGATGAACTTGTCGGCTTTCAGCGTGGGGTAGTTGGCGCGGAGCGCAGTGGCGATCTTGCCGATCAGGTCCTTGTCGCCCGCGGCCGAAGGGCCGACGAAATCGGTGCCGGCCATCCAGGTCTCGAAGAAGCCGTGGAGGCCCTCGTCATAATCAGCGCCGGTGGGATTGGCGGTCTTGTCGGCGAGGGAGGCGATGCCGCCCTTGCTCACTTCCAGACGCCAGTCGCGGTCGTCCACGACGGAGCCGATCAGGGCGGCCAGCTCCGCGTTTGTCCATTCCGTGTTGAGGTCGAGGGCCATTGTCGCAAGTCCTACCCGAAGAGGTCTCGGGGAGGACGTCACGCAAGAAGCGGTCCAGCGCGGGCGCGGGACGGCCGGCGACGGGCGCCGGCCCTGCCCCGGTCGCTCAGCGGCGGTTGGGGAGGTCGGCGGCCTTCACCGCCTCTTCGTGATACCAGCTGCTACCGATCACGGCCTGCGCGGCTCCCACGGCGGCGATCTCGGCAGCCCATTTCGCCTCTTTCGAGGGCATGCCGTTCTTCGCGCCATTCTTCACTGGGAAGACATAGATTTTCGCCGTCTCGTGCTCGTGGTTCGCAGTCATCACTCCGGTCTCCTATCCGATGAGCCTCCTGGGCGCCATCACTTGGGAACTTTATAACATGATTTGCTTCCAACATATACATCGATGTTAGCTTAATCTAGTTTAACGCCTAATTTTTGGGCACATATAAATTGAGGTCACTTATCTCTTTTATTTGCGCGTTTGCTGCATGGCCCGCGCGCGTCTTTCGCAGTGCAGCGGATTGCCCCTCTCCAAGCGCGGGTGCCGCGGATTTGTTCCGCAGAGGCGGCAGAACTTTCGCGCCATGACGCCGGCAAGCGTGCCGTGCACACGGCGTGTGCGGTGCGCCTAAGGCTTCGGCCTAATCATGATGCAGTAATGGGCAGTTGACGTTGGGACCGCGGGCAAAAAGCCCTTGTCCGGCTACGGGGTCGCCGCTGGCACGCGGATTGCTAGATAGGTGCCGGCCCCCGCGGCCGGTGGATCCTTCACGGCCGGACGCTTCAAAGAGTTCCTGAAACAAAAGAGTTCGAGAAGCAAAGTCCCGAATTTCACGTCATCGGCTCAGAGAGACTGCAATGCCAAAGTTTAAGCTCGAGTATATCTGGCTCGACGGCTACACCCCGGTTCCCAATCTCCGGGGCAAGACCCAGATCAAGGAATATGACGTGTTCCCGAGCCTCGAGGAGCTGCCGCTCTGGGGCTTCGACGGTTCGTCCACCCAGCAGGCCGAGGGCCGCAGCTCGGACTGCGTGCTGAAGCCGGTCGCCGTCTATCCCGACCCGGCCCGCACCAACGGCGCCCTGGTGATGTGTGAAGTGATGATGCCCGATGGCGTCACCCCGCACCCGACCAACAAGCGCGCCACCATCCTCGATGACGCCGGCGCCTGGTTCGGCTTCGAGCAGGAATACTTCTTCTACAAGAACGGCCGTCCGCTCGGCTTCCCCGAGGCCGGCTATCCCGCGCCACAGGGCCC
>JAYSCE010000433.1:0-3931 GCA_041915035.1 Xanthobacter sp. | reverse complement strand
GGCTGGAGACCACCGCCTCCCTGCCCTGGCGCGTGACGACCTGCTGTTGTGGTCCCGGTACGAAGCTATATTTCGCGAACGTCTGACAGCCTGCCAGCGCCGCGCTCATGGCCGCTGCGAATGCGGCGCCCTGCAATCCACGCATTTCCGTCCCCTGCCCTCACCCGCTCAACTTTAGCGCGAGGACTGAGCGGGAGTCGATTCGGGCTTACCCTACGACGCCAAAGCGACGCAGCACGCGGCCGATAATCTGGAGTTCGGACAGATAGCGCGTTTTGGGTTCGTGCTTGGGATTGTCGGAAATGATCCGCACCTGCACCTCTTCGTCGCGCGGGCGGCTCACCACCTCAAGACGCTTGACCACAAGGCCGCCGAAGTCGTCCGTGAGGCAATAGATGCCGTCAGGCGAAGGCAGCCGGTGCCGCGTGTCGACGAACACGAAGTCCCCTTCCGCGAGCGTGCCCGACATGCTGTCGCCCTGGACCGGAACGACGATCACATCCCTCGCGCGCAGCCCCAGCGCGGCGAGCACCTCGGTCGGCAGGCGCCAGAAGTCGCGGACATGCTCGGCGGCAAAGGTCATACCGGCGCGCCCCGGTACCCCTTCCGACACGATCGTGAGGCCGCCGCCCCCCATGCCTGCTGTCACGTCCAATTGGGCGGAAGCATCGTCAGGAATGTTGCGGCGTCCGGTTTCCGAGCCGAGCGTCATCGGCCCCTTGGCGGGCGTTCCAATGGTCGCGGCAACATCTTCGGAACTGATGTCATTCGGGGCTTCCCGATCGCCGCGCCCGGTCGCGAGCCATCCATAATTCACATCGGTCCACTCGGCCAAAGCGCGCAGGTTTTCGGCGGTTGGTTCGGTTTGACCCTTCTCCCACTGCGTGACAGCGGCGCGGCTCACTCCTACGAGCAGGCCCAACTCCGCTTGGGACCTGGCGCCGCGAGCGGCGCGGATGCGCGCGCCGAGCGCTGCTTTCGAGGGCGTGACCTTGCGAGGCGGATTCATGGCGGGACATTCCGACAATCGTTGCTTACCTGCGAGGAAAGTTTTGCTTGACGCATATGGATAGCGTCGCTTACCTAGCTGGTTATGGATGGGCTCAGAAAAGCGATCGAAGCGGCAGGTGGTGGCGCCGAACTGGCGCGGCGCCTGAACGTCCGTCGACAGGCGATCTACCAGTGGCGGGAAGTCCCGCCGTTGCGTGTGCTTGAGATCGAGCGGGTCACGGGAATTTCCCGGCACGTCCTGCGCCCGGATCTCTACGGGCCCGCGCCTTCCCCCCTTCCGCAGGAGACCGCCGCATGATGTGCGCCCTGCCTCCCCTTCCCGCTCCTCCCCGTGGGCAACTCGGCGTCGGCGCCTTCGCGCGTCGCGCCGCTTTCTCTTCCCGCGCGCGCCGGGGGCTGTTGCGCCCCCTGGCCTGCTGCGCGTCCCTGCTCGTCGGCCCTGTGCGGGTCATCGCTCTGCCTTTCCTGCTCAACGGGGAGGCGTCTCCGCCGTGATCTGACGGGGCCGACGAAACCACGAAACCGACCATTCCCGCACCGGGAAAGCGATACCGCTTTTCCCGCAACGGGAAGGCTTTGCCTGCGATATGAGGGAGCTTTCACCATGGCCGAGCGGCCCGTCTCCGAACACTTTCTCCTCCGCCTCAAGGCAGCGACCCGGGACGCCATCACCGCCTGCGGCGGGGTGGAGCGCGCCGGCGTCATCACCGGCCTGAGCAAGAGCCAGATTTCCCGCTGCCAAGGCGTGGGTCAGCCGGACATCATCGATCTGCCGGCGGCCATGGCGCTCGAACAGGATTGCGGCGTGCCCTACATCACCGGAGTGATGGCCGAGGCGCACGGGCGCCGGCTGTCCGACGAGGTGGCGACGGCGGGCGCGGCCTCAGTGCTCGATCGCTACAGCACCCTTATGCGCCATTCGGCCGACACGGCCGCGCAGATCGCCATGGCCCTTGCCGATCACACCATCACCCCGGCCGAAGCGGAACAAATCGACCGCACCCTTTCACAGCAGGAAACGGCCATCCGGGAGATGCGCGCGGCCTGCGCCCGCATCCGCGCCGAGGGCGCCACACCCGCCGGCGCCCCTGTCGCCAGCCTTCGGGCGGTGCCGTGATGTCCCGCCGCGCGCCCTGCTATGCCACGCGCCAGCTGCCGCCGCTGCAGCGGCAGGCGTGGCGCATCCGCACCCTGCACCCCTCGCGCCATTTCAGCGTCGACGGCGTGCGCGAGGCCTTCACGCTGGATCGGGTGGAGTGGATCACGCTCGCCCGCCTGCGCTGGCTGGAGCGGACAGGGTGGGCGGCATGAGCGGCGCGGAAACCTTCCTCGGCGGGCGCGTGACGCTTCATTGCGGTGACAGCCGCGAGGTGCTGCGCGCTGTTCCCGACGCGAGCATCCATGCCGTGGTGACGGACCCGCCTTATGCGCTGGTGTCCATCGGCAAGCGCTTCGGAAAGGAGGGCGCGGCGCCTGCCCAGTTCGGGCGGGATGGCGCCTATGCCCGCGCCTCGGCCGGCTTCATGGGCAAGCAGTGGGACACGGGCGAGGTGGCCTTCGCCGTGTCGTTCTGGCGCGAGGTGCTGCGGGTGCTCAAACCCGGCGGCCATGTCGTCGCCTTCTCCGGCACGCGCACCTATCACCGCATGACGTGCGCGATCGAGGATGCCGGCTTTGAGATCCGCGATCAGCTGGCATGGGTCTACGGGACGGGGTTCCCGAAGAGCCACGACGTGGCGAAGGGGATCGACAAGGCACTGGGGGCGAAAGGCTCTTTTGGCGCTGCGAAATCGGCGGCCCACCAGCGTTACATCGACAAGGGGGAGATGCGCGGAGAGGCTGGCCACGACGGCTGGCAGCGGCCTTGGATGGATGATCCCGAGGCCGTTGCCAATGCAGGGCGCCGCTATATCCCGGCTACTGAACAGGCGGCGGAATTCGACGGCTACGGTACCGCCCTAAAGCCGTCTTGGGAGCCCATCGCGCTAGCGCGCAAGCCACTGGATGGCACAGTGGCGGCAAACGTGCTCGCGCATCGCGCCGGCGCGCTGAACATTGATGGGTGCCGGATCGAGGCCGGCGGTGTGGAAGCCCTCGGCCGATGGCCCGCGAACATTGTGCATGACGGCTCGCCGGAGGTGGTGGCCACATTCCCGGAGGCGCCGGGCGCCCTTCGTGCGGTGACGGGGAACGAACCATCGAGCCCCTTCGCCAATGTCTATGGCGACATGCCCTCGCGCGCTGGCGGCGCCATCCCGCGCGGCGACTTCGGCTCCGCCGCCCGGTTCTTCTATTCCGCCAAGGCAGACGCCGACGACCGGTTGGGTTCCAAGCACCCGACCGTGAAGCCCGTGGACCTGATGCAGTGGCTTTGCCGGCTGGTGACGCCGCCCGGCGGCACGGTGCTCGATCCCTTCGCCGGCACCGGTACCACGGGCGAGGCGGCATGGCGGGAGGGGTTCTCTGCCGTCCTGGTGGAGCGTGAGGCCGAATACCAGGCCGATATCCGCCGGCGCATAGGCCTCTGCCTCGCTGGCCCTGCCGAGCGCAAGCGTGAATCCGTGAAGGCGCGCGGCAGTGACCAAGGTGCTGGACCGCTATTCGCGCCGGCGGAGACCGGCCAATGATCCGCACCGGCCTGTTCCGCTATGTGCGCCACGGGGACGCCTTCGACTTCATGGCGCGGGGCTGGATGGTCGTGCGCGACCTCGGCCCAACGCACGGCGTCTGGTCCGTCCTCATGTGGCACTGCGAATGCGGACAGGTGCATCCATGAAGCGCCCCGGCCCTCGCCATGTCTGCCCCTCCTGCGGCAGCGTCGCCGTCCACCCGCGCGGGCGCGACTTCGCCTGCGGCGGATGTGGCCACGTCGCCCGCAAATTTCCGCTTTCGACCGACCCTGTGCCCAGCGCCGAGGGAT